>JBEKVK010000001.1:0-126104 GCA_049514075.1 Bathyarchaeia archaeon
GAAGGGAAGATTCTTTTCACGGAAATATTGAAACTTTACGAAACCAAGGGCTATCCAATTCATTGGGGCACAACAGGTTTTAGCCTTAATGTTGATTTGAGGGGCAAACATGTCGCCTTTTGCTACGGTTATGGAAGGAGAGCTAATTGGGGGCAAAGTCTTAGCACGGCATTTACGGACATAGTAAACAAAGTAGAAAAAGGAGAAGAAATTGAGCAGACTTTCAGAGAAAAACTCAAGCGTACAAACATTTTCACCGAAACAAAAAAGGAACTGAACTACAAATTCAAGAAAAAACTATCAGAGAACCAGTTGGCTAATCTGATAGAAATTTTGGCGGAGCTTGCTAAAAGCATTGAAAACAATGGTGCAAAGGCAACTGTCATGAGTTGACAAGGAATTCAAGGTAAGCGAACCCGAATAAACAATGAAATAAGAGACAGCCGAAACCGAATAACCGTTTCTATGCAGTACATTAAGCACAATAAACCAGTATCATTTTGAATTCCGCCAGGACTGTTAAGGAGAGAGATAACGAAATGACAAATCTGAAGAATTGAAAAACCCAAGCTAATTCGTTTGATGGAATGACGAACTCCTCAAAATTCGTGAAAAAGAGTTGGATGCTTAAACTCGTATACTGTTATTGTTCTTGCCGTTCTGCCGCTTGAGTTTTGATGCGCATTTCTTCTATAGTAAGTCCAACTATAGTAGAAGTCTCCACTTCTTTGATCCCCCTTTTGTTTAGATAATCTCGAATAAGCAATAGTCCATTCTTCAAAAGTTCCAGGTTAGGTCCCTTTATTATTATGATAAAATCGGGATAGCCAAAAGATAATAGGATTTTTTCAATTTCAACATGTAGGTTTTTCAATTCAGCGCTTTCTGAAAACTTCTCAAGACTTTCAGATGCCAACTCGCTTGAAGAAGACCCGATTCGAAGATATGTTACTGCGTAAGGCAAATCAATCCCACCCTGTGAAGTACTCTTTATTCTCGATTAGATAATTCTTTGTCACTTCCAATTCTGATAATGCTTTCAAACCCAAGTTTGCAATGGTGGCTGCTTCTGAATGTGAAATATTCGCATCACATTGAGATGAATTTAGAATTGTGTTAGCAGTGCTCCTGACCAGATATAACGCATCTATTAGCTCGGGTGGTAATATTACCATTTTTCTTACCTCTTTTATTAAATATGGCCATGAACTTTGCCGTAAATCTATTTCTGGATCCTTTATTCGAAGTATTTCCAATAGAATTGTCTGAATCATCTTCCTAAGAATAGCATAGGCCGCATCATACTCTTTTTCTTCAATAAAACGTAATACCTTGTCGCTTTGAGTGCTTTCTTTTCCTTGTTCTTTTCGAGTTCTTAATTTAGGCTCGATTTCTTTCGCGTCTTCTGCGGGTTCTTTTAATACATTCGTTATATTTACCACAGAACTTGAATTAGCTTGAGCATTAGCAAGTAGTTTAGCTATGGTAACTTTGAACTCTTTCATTTCATCTTTTGCTTCGCCAATAGATTTTGAGAGATTTAGTAGCCCCGGAATTTCAACCTTTGAAAAATGCCTGAACAACAATAATATCAAGATCATTATTAACAATAGTATTTGATTTTGACTTATTGCAAAGCCCGTTTGAGACGAGAAAGACAGAACAAAGAAAACCAATGCAATTATTACTGTCAGATAAATAAGAAAATCATTAAGATATTTGGTTTTCTTTTCCGTAATCGTTGATCCCCAACAGTTGTTCCTTTTTGATTATGTAAATAGTATTATATCTCATTTTTGTTAACGGTGACGATAAACATCCCTTTTTCACTTTCGAGAAATTAAGGACAAACATTGATTGCACTTAAGCTTGTTACTTAGTCAACCATCAGATAGTAAATAAACCCTTAATTCTGCAAGATAGCATTTGAAGCGTGAAGAGAGAGCCATTGTTCGGCGTGTTTGGAAAAGTGAAAAGAAAGCTTCAAGCCTTAGCACAAAAACTGACACCCCTGAGATTAGTGGCTTTCTGGTTTGCTGCACTCATATTGTTATCAATTTCTAATTTTTCAAAATTTCAGTTTTTTTCAGTACATTTGGATTGTAAACTTCAATATCGCTTTTTACTTTCTTAATTATTACATTATTCCAATACTTAGTTTCTTATGGGTAATTCCTTATTTCTCTCAGGCCGACGCAGGGAAAAGAGCCAAAAAATGGCGGTCTATGTTTTCTTTGCGTGTCTTTTTAGGAGTTTTTCTCTCGTGGATCTACTCTACACTGGTATTTCGTTTGTTGCCTGATTATATAACTTCAATTTACCCCATTTTTTTAGTAATTTATGTTTACTCGTCAAAATTCGGCAAATCGAAATCGCCTAAGAAGTCATCTGTTCTAATAATCGCTGCACTTTCTTTATTGATCCTGTTTTTGCCCTATGGATCTGCTTATGCTGGTTACTCAACGCTCCTTAATTCGGCTAGCTCAACTGGGGACCCCGCTCAGCGAGTGGTTTTTATTTCTCATGCAGCGATGGTTGTTACGGGTAATGGCTATTACGTCCAAGGTCTTGTTAGGGCAAACATCGAAAATAACCAAGATTTCTCAAAATTCTTAATCTGTGGAGCCGGCGCTTGCGGAGAAACCTCAATGTTTGAACAGGCTTGTTTTCAGAGACTAGGTATCGAAACGATGATGGTTGAGTTTCCTGGAGAAGATCATGCGTTTATTGAAGTCAAATTAAATTCAACGTGGGAAGTTGTAGACCCCGGTTACAGTATGATTTTGGTTTCCATATGTGAAAGGGCAGCGGCCCGAGTGGCTGAAGTTGGAACAATTTCTTAGGTGGCAGGGTACTATAATGGGACGTTCGTTGAATTGACCCAAGAGTATGTACCGACTGACACAATAACAATTAGAATTACTCAAGGCAACACACCTGTTATAGGAGCTTCAGTCAACTTAGTGCACCAACTAAGATATGGGTCAAGTTCATATCCTGTGGATTTACCAAGGGAACGGTTTTGCCTTTCACACTGATTCTAATGGAACAATCACTATTCACTTAGGAAAGATTGGCCAAGGCGCATACAATTCGGAGTTTGAAAAGACTGACCCATTCTATCAAATCTATGTCAACGGAGAACCTACCAATTATAGAGTAAATAGCACTGGCACAGGATTGAATACTCTCGTGCAAGTAAACTTGCCAAAAAAGTAAAGATACGAGAAAGTTTTCTTAACCTGAAAGGTTTTCAATGTCCATACGAGGCGAGACCCCAAAGAGGGATTGAGTTTCAGCCTCACTGAAAAAGAATAACCGTTTCCTCACAATATACCTCAAACCAGCTTGAGTGAATCCCACCCGACAAGGCAGACGTCAAAGTTGCTCAAGTGTTAAATACTAATTCTAGCAATACGTCAAAAGCTAATGTTTGAGGGATTTGATGCCTGTTTGGTGGAAGAACTTTGGATTAATAAGAGAACCCAAACTAGATGTACATCCATTAACAATTAATGAAAACAGGTTGTTTGTTGAAACAGATAATCAAGAACTAAGAGTAAAAATTTATGACCATTTTGATGACCCGACATCATTCTTTCATAAAACTTTTGCAATTCTGGGTGAATTTGGAAGTGGTAAGACTACTCTCGTCAATTATATTAGGTATTATTTTCGCTTGAAAGGCGTCAATACTTTTAATATTAACCTAAATTGGACACTGCCATCGATAGAAAAAGCTGAAGACGTTAGCAAGTGGTTTTTCGAAGAGTTGCAAGCCATTCTTTTGCGGGCATGCGAGGCAGCACATGTTAGTTCTTCCGATGAGAAATTATCAGAAGCAATGGAGCTGTTAAGAAGTAAGAAAATAGATGAAAATAGTGCCACAATTGTTTTCCAAACCCTAACTAAACATTATTCAGGTTTTACTTTATTCTTAGATGAACTGCATAAGCCACCGCAGTATCAACATGTATTAAGTTTTCTTAAAGGGCAACAAACATTTTTTCACGCACTCTGTGAAATGCCTATAGTTATTTTTGTGTCTTGCCTAGATGATTGGGATAAGAATTTTGCACTAGATTCATACAGCGGAATTTTCGATGAATTGGTTAAACTTCCTACATGGTCTCCAAGAAGTGCGTATACTCTTATCGACCGTAGACTCAAAGATGCTTCTTCGGAACCAGCAAAATTCAAGAACCCTTTTTCTCATGAAGCAATCACAAAAATTTCATTGTTACCAAACGTCACCACTCCTAGAAAATGGATTATTCAGATGAAAAGAGTACTCGAAAGTACACCATTCGGAATAAGACATATTTCAGCCTCTATGGTTTCACAATTTGCATTCATAGTCGACGATGCAAAGATTGAAAAAATAAAGAATATTCTTCATGAAAAATTCCCGCAAGCATTCAGCCTCATATTTGAAGTCCTTAAACAACCTTCAAGCGAAAGGCACGAGCTCCTTTTAATAGTCGCAAGGATTTACCGCTCTCCTCTACCTCGTCCGCTTGCCGAAGAAGATAGGAAAAGAATAGGAATAGATGGATTGCCATTACTTGTGGAGACCCTAAAGCAACTCAAAATAGTTAAGGAAACCACTCAATCAAGTCCCCCAATAAGAGTGGGAAAAAGAGTAGTTGAAATTCAATACAAGGAGATTTATCGTCTCAATCAACATTTGATGGACTTTTTTGACAAAGTGGAACAAGATTTTGGTCTAAACCCTGAAGATTACATTTTAAGGTTCGCTGGTGAAATCCGAAACACAACGCAAGCAACCTCCGAAAAAGAGAACAACGTCGTTAGTAAAATAAGAATGATAAAAGAAAAACTTGAAGTAAAAGCGGCCAAAGACCACATTCAGCGTTCGCTAAACGATTATGAGATATTTATTGGAACCATTTTTACTGAATCTCCATCTATCGATTTACCAGGGATACGAGCAGGAATTATGTCGATGTACCATATTCTTGCGTCGTTTGTAGTTGAAAGAACACTCGAAGAAAAACATAAACTTGATTTTTACAAAGATCTAGCTCTCGTTGATTCGGTCCTCAATCCAGGAGAAAATGTAGTTAATACAATCAAAAATTTATATGAGGAATTTCAAAATGTCGAGCTTTTAGGCAGTGAACTAGCTCCAGAATTTTCGTACATTATTCGTATGCAAATCCCCGAAATTATGAGTCGCATAAGCACTCAGTTTCTAAATTGGTTATCTATATCACCGACTACAAGACAGACCGCCAAGATAATGTCTGCGTTAGATAAACTATCAAACACCATATCAAAGCCAGATGACCTTCTGAGAAGCAATGCTGTTTATTACGTTCAGACTTTGATGGTACAAAGAGGGGTCACGAGCGTCAGCATGAAATGGGTGGAATCATTCTTTGACTTATTGGCAGAGAAACAGGCTGATAAGCTTTTAGCAGAATTGATTGACATACGATGCAATCCACAATCATATGGAACGAACAGATTTCAAGTCTATAAAACAGCTTTGCTAAAAATAGGTCCTGTCTTTGAGGAAACCGCAATGATTATCGGTAGACGGCACATGGACCCAAGCGTTCAGAAAACATTCCAAGCAAAAAAATTGACTCTGAAGTACATGTTGCAGCGACTCTATCCTAATTATGTTGACCTCAAAAATGCGCTCGAATATTATGGGGATTTTGATAGAAGCCAAAACGAAAAAGACTTCGAACAAAAACTAAATGACCTAATGGGCTCAATGGCAGAAAGCTTGCCGCTTCATATCCGCGCCTATGCAATGACAGCCCTTGTCAGAAACTATTATTCCCATGAAGCATGCCCTGATACGGAAGCAAACAAGACAGACGTTACTTTCTTTGAGGTAATTAACATGGGAACACTTGCAGCGGTCTTGCTTGTTAAGGACCACATTGACAGAGGTGCTATTCCTGGATTCAAATCGAAATCTCCTTGAGTCTCTTTGACCAAGAGGAAACAAGAATGACAGGCTCCATCAATTTCATCGAGATTACCACCGAAGAAACGTGCTATTATTGTGGAAGGAGAAAAATCAATGAAAACGACAGATTCTACAGGGTTTTGTTCGGAGATAATGCTTCGGCGGTTGTTGTTTGCGAACTTTGTAAAGGCGGATTCTCCGGTCGCATTTTAGAAAGCCCTGAAAAATCTTATGCCACCCACCTCATATTTTATGTCAGGCGCTCATTCTTGGAGCTAAAAGGCAAACTTTCAAAGGATAATCTTGAGGAACTGCTTTGTTGTTTAGATAATTATGAATCTGGAAACTATTCTGCCTGCTTTAGAGGTATCGGTTTAGTCGCTGAACAGCTAACCAATAATCTGTATGTGGAGGAATTTGGAAAATTAGCTATGGATGAAACCATTTCTTGGGAGGTCAAATTAGGCAAGCTGCAGGATGCTGCAAGAAAAAAGAAAAACAGAATAAGCGAAGCTGTAATTTATCAGTTATTCTCGTTAAAATGGTTTAGGAATAATGCTGACCATCCTTCGAGATACCAGATAACCGCTGAAGACGCGAGGATAGGTTTAGCATCGATAGCATATTTGATGCAATGGAAATTGACCAAAATGAGCCCCTGATTGACAAATTATACATAGCTCATAGCCTTAAAACGCGTATTCCTTAATTCTATTCACAATTTGAAAAGCCAAGGGCGCCGTTGTTTAGTTCTTGTTTGCTTTGTTCCCATTGAGGCATGTACGATTTGAGCAGAAGTTCAAATTGTTCGTCATGATGTTTTTCTTTTAGATGAGTCATCTCGTGAACTAACACGTATTCTAGACAACGGTGCGGTTTCTTTGCAAGCTCAAGATTTAACCAAACACGCTGGCAATTTGGGTTGCAGGTTCCCCATTTCGTTTTCATTTTCTTAATTTTGACTTCTTTAACATGCAAGCCTGTTATTTCTTCCCATTTACGGACGAGGGCAGGTACTTGTTTTTTTAGTTCTGACCTGTAGAACCTGTCCATCAGCCGCTCTTTCTCTTCCACAGATGCTTGCGGCTTGACGTACATATCAATTCTTGTTTTTCTCTTGATTTCGATTCTTGGCTTAACATCTGTTTGAATAACGTTCAAGCGGTATCTATTTCCTAAAAAGTAGTGGCTCTCACCAGACACGTATTGGCGTTTCGTTTGACGCTCTTGTCTGTTAAACTTGAGTTGTTGTTTTTTGATCCAGGGCATTTTTGAGATAACTAAAAGCTTGATTGCCTCATCAGTTGTTTTAAGCGGGGCAGCAACTCTCACTCTTCCGTCGGGGGGATAAACGCCTACATGTATGTTTTTTATGTCTTTCTTTACAGTCTCAATCTCTAAATCGCAAATTATGCTTCTGGTTTTTTCAATAGTCATTTTGGTTTTTCGCCAGTTCAAATATCGTTTCCACGGTCTCTTCGTTAGCTAGATGGAATTGCTCTAGGGCCTCTCTGATTGCGTTTCTGACTTGTCTTTCCTTGATTCTGTTGCCTCTCCAATCGTCAGCCTTTGAATTTATTATATTTTCGTGTGTTTTCAGGGCAAGTTGCTCGTTGCCATTTAGGTTGTCGTAGAGTGCTCGTTGAGCTTTGGTGCTGATTGCTGTGGGGTATGAGCCGGTTGCGGAAGTGCTTTTCAGTTTCTTAATGAAATCAACTATCTTTTGTAAATAGCTGGCGTACTGTGCCGCCTCTTCTTTTCTCGCCCTAATTATTTCATCCAACAAGGCGGACATTCTTTCATAGTATTTTGGGTTGGTTGGTGTTTCTTCGATTATGAGTTTTCGCACGTTGTTTTCTATGGTTTCTGCAACTGCGTTTTTATTATCCTGCATACTTTTGGGCAATGATGTAATCGCAGCCACGCCTTTATTGACAATTAGATCAATGATTGTTATGTTGTCGAATGCTGATACTGTTTTGCTTTCTTCAGCATCAATGTATGAATCAATTAGGTGGCGCATGGCTGGCTCGTAAGCTTTTAAGTCGATGTAGTCCCCACTTGCTAGTTTTATTTCGGTTCTTATGCTTTCAAACAGTCCTACGTCTACCTTTATGGCGTTTGCTTGACTTTCGGTGTACCCTGCTTCTTTCATTTCATTTGCAATGTTACTGTAAGCTCTTATCAGTCTGGAAGTTGATTTGTAAAGTGAATCCCTTTTCTGCTCTGTGGCGCTCAGCTCTTCTGGTTTTTCTGTATTTCCGCAGAAATATTCTATGAAAGCTAATGTGTCCTTAGGCGGCTTTACTGGTTCACAAAGGGCTTTTCCTCTTTCAAGCGCTTCGTCTAGATTCTCTTTTGCTTTTTTCAACCTGTCTTTAAGCAAGCCTTCTACGTCGCCTTTGTCGAATCCTTCAAAGGCTCCAGAGGTGTAGTCTTCCACTGCCTCGCTTAGACTGTTGAATAGATCTTTGTAGTCGATTATGTAACCGAAGTCTTTGTCTTCACTGTCTATTCGGTTGACCCTGCAAATTGCTTGGAAAAGTCCGTGGTCCTGCATGCTTTTATCAATGTATAGATATGTTGCAGGGGGAGCATCAAACCCTGTAAGGAGCTTATCTACTACTATTAGGAGCTTCATTTGATGTGGGTCTTTAACGAATTTTTCTCTTATTACCTCTTCAAAGCCTCTTGTTTTGATTTCAGGGTAGAGGTTGCCGTAGTATTGTAGCATTTTTTGGTATGTGTTGTATTTTTGGATGTTTTCTGTTTCGTCATCTTCTCCGGTGCTTTCCCCTTTGATTTGGTTTATATCGCCAGTGTAGGATGTAATTATAGCGCATTTCTTTAAGCCGTTATTTTGGAATAGTTCATAGTATTGACAGGCTTGGTAGATGCTACCTGCAATCAATAGCGCGTTTCCTCTGCCGCTCATTAACCTGTTTTTGGTCTCCATATCCAGCATTACATCTGCCACAATACGGTTTAGCCTCGGCTGAGAACTGAGAACCTTCTGCATGGTTCCCCACCTCCGCTTCAACTCGGCTCTGGCATGGTCTGTCAATCCCTTTGTTTTTGCTTCAAACCATTGATCTATTTTTTCTTGCGAAATAATGTTTTGATCTATTTCTCTTGCTTCATACTGCAAATCCAAAACAACGTTATCCAAAACAGCTTCATCATACTTGTAAGTGTGAATATATCTGCCGAAAACCTCTATGCTCTTTTTCTTGTCTTTCTTGAGGAGAGGGGTTCCAGTAAACCCTACAAAAACAGCCTTCGGAATAATCTCTTTCATAGCATCATGTAATTTGCCAGATTGGGTTCTGTGGCATTCATCTACGAATACGTATAAGTCTCCCTTTGCTTCAAAATCTGAAGGTTTGTAGAGCTCCAGTTCTTTAAGGTAGTCTTCTAAGCCGGTTTCTGTTCTTGCGCCGAACTTGTGGATTAGCGAGCAAATTAGCCATGGCTCGGCATTATTTAGTTTGTTGACGAGGTCTTTCCCGCTTTTAGTTCGGTATATTGTCTCGTCTACACCTTCGAAGAAGTTTTCAATCTGACCATCCAACTCTTCTCGGTCTGTTATCACTAAGACCCTGGAGTTGTAAATGTTTTCTCGTATCCATTTTGCCAGCCATATCATAGTTAGGCTTTTGCCGCTTCCTTGAGTGTGCCAAATAATTCCGCCATCTCTTTTTTTGAGCCGTTCCTGTGCTGCTTTCACCCCGAAATACTGATTATGCCTGCAAATTTTCTTGATACCAGCGTCAAAAACAATGAAGTCATGAATAATTTCCAAGATTCTTTGTTTATTGCAAAGTGAGTACAAATCTTTGTCTAGCATATTGTGTATTGTCGACTCTTCTTTCCATTTGAGGTAAAATTTTTCAGGTGTCCCTGTGGTTGCATACCGCAACCCCTCCGTATCATTGCCAGCCATTACGAGTTGGATTGTTGCGAAGAATTGCTTGATGAAAAGTTCTTTCTGATTGTCAAGGTTCTGCCTGATTCCTTGAGAAACTGAAATGATACTTCGTTTTAATTCAAGAACCGCGACGGCAATTCCATTTACATACAAAACGATGTCAGGGCGTTTATCATGCTGGCCTCTTACCGTAACTTCCTCGGCTATGTAAAAGTCGTTATTATCTGGATTTTTCCAATCTATCATCCAAACAGTCTGGTTGTTCTCAGCCAGACTTTCTTTTGTTTGGATACCGTACCTTAAGATGCTGTAAACTTCCTTGTTAAGGTCGTATAACCCTTTGTTTTGGTTTGAAGATGCCTTCTCCAACTCAAACAAGGAATAGCCAATTATAGTATCGTTATAGTTTTGTTTTCTTAAGAACTTGGTCAAAAGTTCCTTCTCAATGTTGCCGTTTTCGCTATCCGCCCAACTTCCAAGATAAACATAGCCCATTTTCTTTGAAAACAGCTCGATAATTCTGTTTTGAGTTTTTCTCTCCCCCTGACCAACATTCAGTTCTTGCATGTCAACCGTATTCTCCCAGTTAATAACTGCTGCATCATACCGCTCTTTACTTGTCTGTACTTATCCCTCTGGCACTCAAGGGCTTCAATCTCTTTAGTCATATCAGTTAAAACCTCTGCAATCGCGTTTTGCTCATCAATACTGCCGGGGACGATTAGATCGAAATTCCTGATTTTAGACATGGATAAACTTGGCTGAGCGCCAATACTGATTTGTTCAGCGATTTCTTTGTTGATTAACCAGCTTGTGAAATAGCAAAAAAGGAATTTAGGAACGACAGTTTTTTCGGCTACAATCTTGCAAGTATTGGGACCAAGATGATACCTGTCATTATCTTCGATTAAGAAAACAGGTCCGATTGTTCCAACATAAGCAAAGACTAAGTCATTTGCAAACAATTTACTTCTAGGGAGCTTTTCTGAAGTAGATTTTGGAATAGTTCGTACGTCAGAAAGGTCAAGTTTATTGTTTGTAATGTTCGTGCCCCGAATGACAATTATGTCACCTGAATCTTTGTAAGAATTGAAATACTTAGAATATTCATATCCGGCCAACTTGGTAATATAAGCGATTTCTCCTAATTTTTTTACGTCCCAGTCCTCGGGGATCTGCCCCAAAGGTGTCCACTTTTTACCCTCTTTCGTTTCCCAACTACCTTGTAACCTATTTGTGCCTTTGAGAAGCTCTTGCATTGTGCCTTGCTTGATGTTTTTTTTCTTCTCAATAAGTCTATCAAACGATTGTATGAGAAAATCTATATCCGAAAGAACTTGGGCTAATATTGACTGCTCTTTTTTGTTTTTTGGAACAAGCATAATCACGCTTGATAGTTGTTTTCCATTTGTAAGCGCTCTAGTTGTCTCACAACTCATGGACATTATTTGTTTTCTGACTATGGCCGAACGAAAACAATATTTCTTAAATTGAAGGTCAAAGTAATCCGTTTTTGGCCTAGCGCGTAACAAAAAACCACTGAAAACAGTATTTTTAACATCTTCTAGAATAACTGAAGACAAACCTATTTCATCAACTGTTTCGGAAGTTCGTGTAAAGAAAACATCTCCTTTCCTAACTTCATATGCTAAAAGTTCTCCTTTCGAAACAGAAACTTTTCCCATTATATCCGTTAGTTTTATGCCAGTATGAGTGTAAACATCCATATAATTTACTATTGGCGTGCCAAAACCAAAATACCTCTTTTCTTTATTTAACCCGTTCTTAAAATCAAAATGATCGCCTATTCGAACTACATCCCAATCCTCAGGGATAATGCCTACCTCAATTTGCTCATATCCATCTTTTACCGCTGATGTTACCATTTGAACCCCATACTTTTTAGATGGTTGTCCACTTTTTTGGAAAGTTCGTCTACTTTGTCGGCTACTTTAGGGATAGGTTCATCATAACGTTCTGAAAGAACTTTTATCCTTCCCGCGAGGTTTTGAGCGGTTGTTTCTACCTCGTTCTTGATTGAGTCAAATAAGAAGTGTAGCCATTTGTTCTCAATTCCCAGTATCTTGGTTTCTTCTTCTGTTAAGCTCTTATATTTGTTGATTAGTTTTTTGTCAAGATCTAATTCAGCATCTCTTTTCTTGTTGTTAATTTCTGTCTCTTGTTCTAAGAGATCGAGGTATTCCTGCAAGATTTTTACCTCTTCAATAAACTCATTGTTATTCCCTATTTCTCGAAGGCGTTTGGTAATTTCAGCTCGAGGGATATTACCGGAATCATTTTTTACTTCTGCTAGCAAATCATCTTCACCAGAATTTTCTTCTTTTAGAGTCTGTATTTGCCGTGCCAAGTTTTCGCCTTCTCCAGTGAGTTTATCAATGTTTTCTTGCTCTTTTACTAAATATTTGTTGATAACTAAGTTCTTTGGGATAAGGTCGCAGTCCCAGCCTGTTTGTTTTCCATTCTTATTTTTGATTAAACTAATTTCGACTTTCCACCCGTTTGCTGCAATTATATAAGCGTCATCTTGCATCGTTTCTGCCCAGTAGGTCATCAGGTTTTGGTAAATGTCATAGTTATCGATTAGTTCAATCTGGGAAAAAGCCTGAAGGAGACCTTCTGACAAATCAATGATTAGCGCCTTAGGTTTGCTACCCATAGATAGATTTCTAAGTTTAGGCAGCACTTGATTTTGCCAGCTCTCAAAAACTTCGTTAACCTTCTGTTTGTAAACTGAAAAATCAGGATTTTCATAAATTACTGGATTAATTTTTGATTGCTCAACCTTTACGATGGAATAACCTGCTCTTTCACTTGGCATAAATAACATGTTTCTTAAAGAAGGACAAACATTCCAGAATCGCGATAGGTCGTCTATGTCTTTGTTTGGTATGCCGCCTTTTAGGTGGGCTTCTATGTCTTGCAAATCCTCTTCTTCTCGGCCGTCTATGTAGCGGGGTATGTTTAGGTTGTAATCATTTTTTGAATCGGCTATCTCTGACGTTGGAACCATTCGTGAGTATTTTGGAGTTTCAAGTTGCTTGTTGAAAGTATCAACGATTTTGTGGACGTCTTGTTCTCTTAGCCTGTTCTTGTTCCCATCTTTAACAAAGCCATTGCTGGCGTCTATAATAAAAATGCCTTTACGGTTGGAAGCATTTTCCTTATCTAGAACTATGATGCATGCTGGAATGCCGGTGCCATAGAACAGGTTTGGCGGCAACCCAATTATTCCTTTTATATATCCTCGTTTTATGATGTTTTTCCTTATTTCTGCTTCCGAGTTACCTCTAAAAAGAACACCGTGAGGCAAAATAATAGCGCCTTTGCCAGTGCTTTTCAAAGACTTGAGCATGTGTAGTAGAAAAGCAAAGTCCCCATTTTTCGCTGGTGGAATCCCAAACCCCTCAAACCGCCCAAATTCATCTTTGGTCAGATTCAGACCGTTAGTCCATGACTTAGTTGAAAACGGCGGATTAGCTACCGCGTAGTCGAAAGTTTTGAGCGTTTCATCCTTATTCTTGAAGAGAGGCTTAGACAGAGTATTTCCTTGCTGGATGTCGGCAGTAGGATGATTATGCAAAATCATATTCATCTTTGCCAAGCCTCGGGTTGCAACATCCATTTCCTGACCATAGATGCTTATGCCATGTTCAGTTTCAGCTGCCGCTTTCAGCAGCAGAGAACCTGAGCCACAGGTCATATCATAAACGGTTTGACTGTACAAAGCAGTCTTAATGCCGATAACCTTTGCCATTATTCGAGAGACCTCGGCAGGAGTATAGAATTGACCTTTGCTCTTGCCTGATTCAGTCGCAAAATTCCTCATTAAATATTCATAAGCATCGCCCAAAATATCGTCATTTTCCACTCTATTTTTGCTAAAGTCTAATTCGGGGTTTTCAAAAATTGCGACCAACTTTGATAGCTTATCTTGCATCTCTTTACCTTTTCCAAGCTTATCTGAATCATTAAAATCTGCAACGTCAATTACCCCTTTAAGATCGTTAGGCTCAGCAAGCTTGGCAATAATTTTGTTAATTCCATCACCAATCTCCGGTTTACCAATGAGCGCTACCATATCAGCGAAACTGCCTCCTTGCGGAACCTCTATTAATGCATTACTTTTTCCAGCATATCGGTCTGAAACATACTTAACGAATAATAGGACAAGTATGTAGTCTTTGTATTGAGAGGCATCCATTCCGCCCCTCAATTCATCGCAGCTTTTCCAAAGCGAACTGTAGACTTCACTTTTCTTAACAGGCAAATTCTTTACCCCAGCATTCACAGTTGCGCGAAACTTGCCCTGATATGACTTAACTTATAATTAAAATGTTGGTAAAGCTGTTGTCTTTTCAAAGAAATCCGATTAACAGTAATTTACTCAAAAATGACAGGATCTGATAGGAGCTTCTTTACCAATTATTTATTTCTCAAATGAGGAAATGAACTTGCTAAGGAAAGGCCTATGAAGTACCTCTACATATTTTGCCATTTCTGCTTCTTTATCCAACAAAATTTCTTTCAAATATTTTCCGACACTCCAACCAACTTGATCTTCAATCTTTAACAGAATCAGGTTACGACTCGCTGAACTTTGTGCATTCAAATATTCTTTATAGCATTTTTCATCAACCTTTTCCAAATCAAGCAGATGAGTATCGTTGTTATTCATTTTCTCTCTTTCGAACCTCTTTTCTTCCATAATGCTTTGAAGGAAGCAATTGTCAGCATTTTGAATTTGATGTTCAAGGTCAGGGAATGCGCCAGGATGCCAACTGAAGGCAAACCGCATATTTGGATAAAAAAGAATGAAGTCTTTTCCGACGTTTGATTCGACCTGTTCGGGCATTGTATCAAAATTTGAGGTTATATACAAGTGCAATGAAAAGAGTTTTTTTAAAACGTCTCTGAAAGGTTGATCAGGGTCTGTTAAATTCAATCCGCTTAAATTCTCTTGTAGCGGTTCTTCGTGTTTCAAAGACTTTTCAATGAAATGGTCTTTTATTATCTTTGTATCTCTGGAGAATTTTTCCGATTGCGCTTTCTTATAAATTTCTCGGGTTTTAGGATTTTTGAGTTGATCTGCTATTTTTAGAAGAACCTGCAGATTTTCGTTTAACGGAACATTTACTAGCCATTTAATTCCATCGTCAGTTATCAAGCAATGTTTAGGCTTTCCTCTCTTCCAATTTTTTGGAAATGTAATTAACCTTTGTTTAGATAGAAGTCTCAAATATTTGGAAAGTGTTTTTGGTGAAAGGCTTGTATCAATGCGAATATCGCCTACTTTTTCGTTTCCGTTCATGATGCTTAACAGAATATTTTGTTTGATACTATCTGACTCGTCGAAAGTAGTTCCCTAGTGAATTGCTATAAACTCAATCTGTATTAAAGATATTCGAAGAAATTTAGAAGATGACGAGTGAAATGCCCATAATTAGGAAGATAATTCAAGTTGGAGGGAGCAAAGCAGTTTCTTTGCCAAAATCTTGGCTTACGTATTGTGAGAGACAAAGCGGACAATGCATTAAAGAAGTAAGCGTAGAAGTTAATGGTAAACTAATTATAAGCCCCATAATCGCAACCACTAATACGAAAGATCATCAACTCATTGAAATTACATCCATAGCGCCCATACACCCAAAAAGGATCTAGACAATAATCTGAGGATTTGCATGACTAACACTAACGACAAGACATTTACAACAGCTCCTAAAAACCGAAAACGAACGGGTAACCCGAGTCCGGTTAGAGAACGCTGTATACAATTTGTTCACATTCTAAAGGAAATGGGTTACGACAAAATGATTTCAATAGAGGATGCTTTCGAAATATTCCAAAGCGAAATAGGCATTATGGATACCAAGAGTCTGCGTGCCTACTTTGGAACACGTGCTGGAAGAGCCGAAAGAACTATTGACGAAATGAAAAGTTACCAGAATGGCGAACGCAAGTTTAGAAGCATTCAATTATCTTACAAGATTGCTGAAAGAAGAGGTTACCTTGAGATATTTGGATTAGTTGAGTTTGAAAAGAAAGGGAAAAGTTGGCTCCTTCAGATTAAAAGTGATTCGATTGTGCCGTTATGGAGCCCGCAACTTAGTGATAGTAAGGATGTAGGGCATGTGTCCAATGTCGATTTATCTCTCTCCTCTAATTGCAGCGTTAATCAAGTTGTGGCAGGTTCCGAAGAGGGGGCTGAAACCTCACCTTCCACTAATCTAGAAACAACACACACAACACAGGGGGAGAGAGAGAAATCATCATTGGTAACTACGGAAAAGAGGCTGAGGGATAAATGCTGAAAGCCTTGGTAATACGGGTTACCGAGAAAACCAAAGAAATGGGGAGCATACTGGCGATAGCTAGAGATGCAGCGAGAAAACGTGAAAACTCTCCGACTAATCCGCCCATACGTGCTCTGCAATTTATTGCTGAACTAGGAGTTTTTGTGGCAATTTACGAGGCAGTTGAGGAGAACAGTTACGAACAGAAGAGCATGGGGTGAAAATGACGGCTGAGGGAGAGGTTGGCTTCCACGACCATGTTTTGCGCACGCTCGGCGAAAAGCAAGTTAATAGTGGGAAGTCGGCTGAGAATAGAGCAAACCGCTTGCGCCAATCCCCTGTACAGCCTAAACTCAAATGTCCTCAATGTGCATCGGAAAGTCTTTACCGGGATGGGATACGGTATCTTTCAAGCGAGAACTCGGTTCAACGATGGTTATGCAGAAACTGCGGATACCGATTCTCTGAAAAACCACCACAAGAAAATCAAGAATGGTCTATTAATAGCCAATCCGGCTTAACTTCTAGACGCCGAATATGCGCAATCCAAAAGGAAGCGAAAAATTTGGACTCAGCAACAGAAATAAAGACTGTTGCGGGAGAAAAAAGCCAACTACAAGCGAACGTTGAAGGCCTACATGCTCAATATCTTGCTTATCTGGAGCGCGAAGGTTTCGTTAAAGAATCAGGATTCCCCTACTTGATCAGGCGATTGGCAAAGCTCGGAGCAAACCTGTTAGATCCCGAAAGCGTTAAGCAAATAATCGGTCAATTGAAACTGAAGAACGGCAGCAAAATCCAGTACGTATACGCTTACGATAACTTCGCTAAAATGCTAAAAATTTCATGGGATCGCCCAACTTACACTCAGGAAGAAATTATTCCATTTATCCCGCTGGAAAAAGAACTCGAGACTCTAATAGCTTTTTGCCGCAGCAAAAGAATGGCGACCTACCTGCAGACATTGAAGGAAACTTTCGCCGACCCAAGCGAAGCATTAAGAATAAGACGAATTGACGTCAGCGGTAACATCATCACAATAAATTTCCCCGTAAAAGGACATTACCCAGGACCAATTCAAGTCTCCAACAAACTCATCGCAATGCTAAACTCACTACCAACAAATGACGAACGGTTCTTTCCGACAACATACGGAGTCATATCAAACAATTATATACGAATGCGAAAAAGATGCGCTTCAGTACATCAAAATCCACGTCTGCTCTCCATCGAATTGAGAAGTTTCAGACACTGGGGGGGAAGCATGCTAGCACACTATCTTAACGGCAATGTTCTAAAAGTCCAGAAAATATTGCGACATAAACGAGTCGACAGCACAATGAAATACATTCAGATGCTCAACCTAGAAGATGACGAATTTGAAGTAACAAGCGCAACAACCATTGAAGAAATTAAGAAGTTGGGCATGGCAGGCTGGACAAAATACGATGAAATCACTGTTACTGGAATGCAAGTGCATTTCTATAAAAAACCTAAAAGGTTTTCCAATGCTTGATTTCTTACGCGTTCCGAAAGTATACGTATAACCGCGAGTGACATATGTATAAGCTTTTATACGTATGTTGATGAGATGTTAAAATAGCTAGAATGTTTGCCGTGAGGATATAGGCTGAATGCCCTACATAAAAAAAATCGAGTTGAAAGGTTTCAAATCTTTTGGGCCGAAAATCAAACATCATTGACTCCGTGCTTTTTTCGCTTGGTGAGCTAAGCACGAGAAGACTGCGTGCCGAAAACGCCGCCAGCCTGATTTTTCACGGTTCAGATAAGGCTGGACAGGAGAAAGCTAAGATGGCTAAGGTCGTCATCCAATTTGACAATACGGATGGCACAATGCCAGTTGACACTACAACGGTGACTATTTCCCGTGAGGTTTTCAGGAACGGACAAAGCGTTTACCGCTTAAACGGCAGGAGAATGTCAAGGGCTTACATAACTGAAACCCTGTCCATGAGCTCGATTAGCAGTATGAGCCAAAACATCATCCCGCAAGGTACTCTTACAAGGCTTACAGAAATCAACTCTTTAGAGCGGCGAAAAATCATCGAAGATCTGGTCGGCATAGGTCAATACGATTCGGAGAAGGTTGAAGCGGAAGAAAAGCTCCGTGCTGCCGATATTTCAATCCGCACCGCTATGGGAAGAATAGACGAAGTACAGAAGCGTCTTGATGATTTGGAGCGGGAACGCAACCAACTCCTGCGATACAATTTCATTCAAACGGAAACCAAAAAGTTTCAAGCGATCAAAATCTCAAGTGACGTCGCCCAAATAAACGCCAAACTAAATGAGACAAAAAACCAAACCGAAAAGGTCCAGAGCAGAGTTGATAAACTCAAAGATCAACGGGATCTTCGCAGGGGCAAACGCCACGATGTTGAAGGAGAATGGCGTAAGCTAAGTGGCGAAAACCTTGAAGAAGGCGGCTCTCAGGTCCTTAAGGTTCAAATCACCATCGGCGAACTAAAATCCAAAATGACAGAGTTGAACACAAAAATCAATTCTGGGCAAAGTACTCTGGAGAGCCTTAAGCGGGTACGAGAAAATAATATAACTCAACAAGAGAACATTCGAAATGAGATTCGGGAAAACCGCCTCAAAATCAGAGGATTCCGAAGTGAACTCGGCAAAATCCAAGAAACCCTTGCTCAAAGACAGATCGATCATGACACTTTGGCGAAGCAAACTACTGAACTTTGGGGTGGACTGGACAGTAACAATGAAGAAATAGTTGCGAAACAGGCTTTAATCGACAATCACGTTAAACGCATCGCGTATTTACATTCGGTTTACAACCAGGAAAAAGCGGCGCTGCGTTTGTGTACTGGAAGGATCAAAAACTTAACTGTGCGCAAAGAAAGATTCCAAACGAACCTAGCGGAAATCGAAAAGTCACTCGTTGAGCTTGAGCAAGTGCAAAAAGATCAGAAAAACCAGCTTAAAAACCTTGAAACAACAATCGAACGTAAAAAAACGCAGAAAGAAACTGTTGAAAAAGAAATCGTAGAAGCCGAAAAAATTGCAACTTCAGCTAAAGCAGCCGTAATCGAGTTTGCTACGCAAAGGAACCTTGCAGCCACCATTGCTGCTGAAGAAAAAGCGCTCAGAAGCATCGAGGAGATGGGAAATGTTGGGGCAATCAACGGAATCCACGGCAGGCTGCGCAACTTAATCAAGATTGATCGGAATTACAAGAAAGCCATTGAGGCAGCAGCGACTGGCTGGCTTGACGCTCTGGTTGTGGCAAACCTTGACTCAGCATTCACCTGCGCCGAAACGTTACGACGCATGAAACTGGGCAGAATCAAAATTATCCCCTTGCAAGGCTCCATAATCGCCAAAAACAAACCCGTTCCTAATCGTGAAGGCGTGGTTGGAGCGCTTTCCAGCTTCATGAAGTACGATAGCAACTTTGAGTTGGCGGTGAACTACGTTTTCGGAGACACAATGGTGGTGTCAAACGATAAAATAGCTTTTGCGCTATCAAACCAAGGCTATCGAGCCGTAACCGTAAACGGCGACCTATACGAGTCCGGCGCCTTCGAAAGCGGGTACTACCGTGCACCCATCGATTTCTCGACGATTATCCCGAGCGAAAACGCCCTCAAAAGCCTCGATGAAGCCGTCAACGCCCTACAGACACACCTGACCCAAAGGGGGACGGACATTACGGGTTTAGAGGAAGAAGTTGAACGGTCAAAAATCGAGATGACCCGACTAGCCGAAGGCATAGCGACTCTGGATCGAGAAATAGTAAGGATCAAACGGGGCGTTAAGCGAACCCAGTTTAATATTCGGTACACGGAAAAGTACGGCAGCAAGCTTGAACGTGAAGCTGCATCCTACAAAGGACGGATGGAAGTTTACAGAAACGAGCGCAACACCATCCTACGTGAAGACCAAAAGTTACGAGCGGATATCGCCAACTTAAGACTGAAAACCGACGTTAAGAATATTCAAGCGCTTGAGGTTGAACGTGAAAAACTTGGGGAAGAAATCAACAAACTCAAACAGAACTCTGGGTCAACGCAAACAGAGATTTCAACTTTTCAGTCACAGTTCGACAGGGTTCTGCGCAACGGCTACAAGAACATCAAGATTCAGATAGTCAGGGTTGAGCAGCAACAGAGAAAACTAGAAAAAGAAGTTTTAGAAGCCCTGCAGGAACGTGACACTGTAAAGAAGACACTTGACGAGCAAGAAAAAAGCCGCGTTGAACTCTCAAAAGCAGTGTTTTCTGCAAGGGAAGAATCCAAAAAGTTCACGGCGCAAATAGACGCTATCGACGCTGAACTTCGGCTGCTCGATACCGAGTATGAGGTTGCTGACCGACTGCTGAATCAGCTGCAGCTCAGCATTGAAACTAGTCAACTTCGTCTGCAACAGCTTCAAAGTCAACTACGCCTTTACGGATATGAGCAGCCGCTAGACACTAATCAAAAGCAGGTTGAGGAAGCGGAAATTACTATTCGAATGATGCAGTTTGAAATAGAAAGAATCGGTGCCATCAACCAGCTCGCGCTTTCCCATTATGCCGACCAGCTTTCCCGTTATCGGGAGCTTTCTGTTCGACTTAACGAGTTGGAAAGAGAAAAACAAGCAATCGTGCAGTTTATGGATGAGATTGAAGCTAAAAAACGCAAGGTTTTCATGGATGCCTTCGATAAAATCAATAACAGCCTCAAAGGCTACTTTGCCAAGCTTACTGGCGGCGGAGAAGCTACGATTAAGCTTGAAAACCCCGAAGAACCCTTTTCAGGGGGCATAGACATGCTTGTTCAATTTCCGAATAAGCCTTCGATCGTCGTCAGTGGTGCAAGCGGAGGCGAACGCTCAATCGCAGCAGTTGCCTTCATTTTTTCACTTAAAGATTTCACGCCAGCCTCATTCTATATTTTGGACGAGGTTGACGCACACTTGGATGCTTACCACACAGGTTTGCTTGCAGATTTGTTGCTTGATGAGGCGGCAAAAATGCAGTTCATAGTAATCACCCTTAGGCCAGAAATGGTGAATAAGGCACAGAAAGTCTACGGAGTCTACGAACGCAACGGAGTCTCAAACGTAGTAACTGCGAAGTTCCCTCCATCGGAGGCAACGAGATAAATGGCTGCAGAAACACCAGCCCCCATTAGGAAGCCGTTCTATCTGCGTCCGCCCTGGAACATCCTATTTGAAATCAGCAAACTTGAAAAACTTACACCTTGGAACGTTAATATCGCTTACCTTTTGCGGTCGTTCCTTACTGAAATGGAGCGAACGGACAAAACCGATTTCCGAGCGTCAGGAGTCGCTTTAGATTCTTCCGCCCTAATTTACTTGATGAAGTCTAAGCTATTGCTTACTTTGCAAGAAGCGCCCGCGCCGCCGCCTCGGGTTCCCACGGATTATGTTCCGCCGCCACTGTTTCTCCCGCTCAGGCACGAATTGACGTCAACAACCATCCAGCACCTGCTTGAAGTTTTAGACGATGTGCTCAAAGGCGAGCGATTGCTTAACTTGAACCATGTGGTTGAGCAGCACCCTATTTTGCCTTCTGTAACTGATTTGCTTCCGCAGTTCGATCAGTTCATGGCCGAAATCGAGCTGCAAATCAACAATTTATACGCTCTCTTAACAGACAAACTTGGAGGTTCAGGAATAATTGATTTCTCAACCCTCACCAAATCGATGACCAGAATTGAGGCGTTGCGAACTTTCATTTACCTGCTGTTTCTGGCGCAGGATGGGTTGGTTAGTTTGTGGCAGAATGAGGAAACTGAAGAATTATACATTGCTGTGGGGAAACTGAACGTTGGAAAAGCCGAAGGAACAAGAAACTGAACTGAACCCTGAAGGAGAGCAAGCCCATGAGGCCGAGCGGCAATCTCACTGCGTTGCCTTATTGGAGGCGGCGCTTTACATTGCTGGTCGCCCACTGGACCTTAACGAGTTGTGCCAGGTGATAGGCAGCCGCAGCAAAAAGAAAGCGCAAAAGTACGCTGAGTTTCTTAGGAAAGAGTACACGGCACGGAATACGTCGCTTGAAATACTGGCGCTGAAAGACGAACGCTATGTACTGCAGGTTAAGGCGGAGTTTACCCCTTTGATCAAGAAGCTAGTGAATAAGCCGTTGCTGTCCTCAGGACCGCTAAAAACGCTCTCGTACATCGCTTTACGTCAGCCTATTTCACAGAAAAGGGTAATTGACGTGCGTGGACAACACGCGTATGGGCATGTGAAGCTGCTTAAGGAGATGGGACTAATCATTTCGGAGAGAAGCGGCCGCTCTATGGCTTTGAGGACAACAGACTACTTCGCCGACTACTTCGGACTAACGCATGACATTACCCTGATGAAGAAAGATCTCAAGCGAATATTCGGCGAGGCACTGAAAGACGACCTTGGAACGTAACCTCAAGAAACGACGAAACGCCACAGCTGAGGTGCTCGAAGGCTTCGGCTTAAGATTCCTTGCAAATCAATAATAGCCCAAAGAGCCTTTGAAGGAAAACAATCAGCAGAGCGAGGAGTCAGACGGATACGTTTATATGGAAATTTACTGTTTTAGTGACTACGCGATAAAATATTCATAGGAAATGTAGAAAATGTCAGTCTGGCATGGCACCTTACGCAAAAGAAAACGTTCAGGCGGCAAAAAACGAGCCTACCGAGTAAAGAAAAAATACGAGGAAGGCGGGTTCCCAGCGGAAACAATCCTCGGCGAACCTAAAAGGAAAACCACCCGAGGCATGGGCGGCAACACCAAAGTCAAAGTTCTAAGCGACAAATTCGCTTCAGTAACCGACCCTAAAACGGGAAAAACACAGAAAACCGAAATAACCCGCGTCGTCCGCAACGCGGCAAATGTTGATTACAACCGCAGAGGCGTTATAACTAAAGGCGCAGAAATCGAAACTACTATAGGCTTAGCAAAGGTTAGCAGCCGCCCGGGAAACGACGGCATAATCAACGCGGTTCTGATACCGAGAAAAGAAAAAGCATAATCTACTGCGTTTTCGCAGCAGCATTTTTCATCTTTACCAGTTGTTTTGCGATCTTCTGAATTATTTTTTCTTTTGCCTCTTTCTTTTCAACGAGCAACATTCCGGTCTTCACCCAAGGTATCCTTGGGAAGTGAGCTTCAAGCCTGACCTCGTTCTTTAATCCCAGCTTATCAACCGCTATTTTAACTTCATCGATTTTCGGCGACTGCACAGCTAAGTTCTTAGCGACCCGGCGCCCGTTTCTTCTGGTTTTGTTGGCGTCAAAGTAAATCGGCCAAATTATTGCTTTGTCGAGTTTTTTCATCTTATTCATCCCCTTATTTATGAGCGTAATAAGCGACCATTTTTTCGTTTACCTGGTCGATTCTGGTGAATCCGAAACGTTCAAACTGTATTATGGCGTCAGGCTTTAACTTTTTGCAGGCGCTTTCGGCATATCCCTCGGCAACTGAAGCGTCAGGCATAACAACTTGGCAAGGGTACTCTGCGTCTTTGAGAATCCACTGGATAAGCTGAACCTTAATTTTTCTCACATCCTCATATGACTCGCTAGCGAACGACGCAGTCAAGGTGTCGACTGTTTTAGCTTCGACTTTGACGTTGAAGAGTTCCATCAGCCTCACAACTTTGCCAGTTTCTAGCGCCCCGGTGTCCTTTTTTGAAACCCAGAATCTAGCCGGTTGACCCTCGCCTTCGGAAGCTACTGTGTATTCTCTAAAGCCGCGTTCAGGCTTTTCAGGGTGCAAAGGAAGCTTTGCTTGGAAGGTTTTCGGCAAGTTTAGAACATTAAGTTCAATAGGTTCAGCGACGAAGAAGTACCGGTTGCTTGCAGCGTCAAGAATTTTGCGGTTGTACGAAAACAGGTTTTCCCAGCTTAGGGTGACGTCGTTTGGTTTCGTGCCGACGTCTATTATCATTTTTTTGATGGCTTCGGGTGTGATGCCTCTTTTCCTCAAGGCGGCGAAGGTTCCGAGCCGTGGATCATCGTAGCCAGTGTACGTACCGTCTTTTACTCCTTGAACAATTTTTGATTTGCTCAGGAATGCGCCTGTGATTTTTAGCCTACCGTAATGTATCGCTTCAGGGTATTCCCAGCCCAAGTGTTGGTACATGTATTTTTGGCGCACCATGTTAGTGTAGTGTTCCTTGCCTCGGATGATGTGGGTCATCCCCATCAGGTGGTCGTCCAAGCCTGCTGCCAAATTGTAGAGAGGCCAAACGATGTATTTGCTTCCTACTCTTGGATGGGGATACTTTTTTGTGTCAACAACTCTTAGGGCTGGCCAGTCTCTGACGGCTGGGTTGGGATGTTCAATGTCCGTTTTTACTCGCACAACTGCTTGCCCCTCGGCATAGCTGCCATTTAACATGCGTTTCCAACGTTCCAACTGGTCTTTTGCAGATACATTTCGGCATGGGCAAGCATGTTTTTCCAAGGTTTTTTTGCGGAACTCCTCAGAGGGGCATTCACAGATGTAGGCGTTTCCATCCCCGATAAGTTGCTTAGTATATTCATAATAGATTGGGAGTCGATCGCTTTGGATGTATTCTTCGTCGACTTTGCAACCGAGCCACGTCAAATCTTGTCTGATGCTGTCGTAAAAAACCAGCGACGGCTTCTTCACTTTGGGGTCTGTATCTTCGAAGCGCAGGATGAATTTGCCCTTGTAGATGCGTGCGTATTCGTGACTTAGAAGTATAGCTCTTGCAGAACCCAAATGCAGGACGCAGTCAGGGTTTGGGGAGAAACGAGTCACGATCAAAGGATACTTGTCGGCGTTGGACAAAGGTGAAAGATGCTTCTCTTCTGCTTTCTCTTTCTTTTGGGTTTCAGGCCAATTCTTCTCAACAATTGCTTTCTGCTCTGCTAACGTGAGACCATTGACTTCGCCTACAACTGTGTTGATAACGCCTGAAAGCTCCTTCACCTTTGATCGCAGGTCAGCTCTTTCGCCGAGAATCTTGCCGATTAAAGCGCCTGCTTGGGCTTTGCCGTCGTGAGAGACTGCGTTTAACAAAGCGGCTTTTCGAACAAGCTCTTTTAAGTCGTTATTGTTTTCTAATGCCAAACCGGTTACGCTCGCTCACTACTTGTTTCTTTTAATCAAGAATTCAGCGAACGCTTTTAATTTTTCCTTAGCCAGAGGTGTCGGAAGCAATTTTTCAGTTTCGGTCCAGCTTTCCTCAACCATTTTTTCCGCTGTGCGTTTGACGTGTTGTATGGCGTCGTACTTCTGCATTAGGGCAATGGCTTCGTCCCTTAGCGCCTGTTCGGAGGTATGCATGTTAAGGATCTGGATAAGCCGTTTCTTGTCGGTTGCGTTGGCTTTTCCTATTGTGTAAATGACCACCAGGGTTCGTTTGCCCTCGGTGATGTCTTGTCCGACTCCGCCTTTCTTCTTTGCAAAATCGACTCCGGTCAAATCTAAAATGTCATCTTGCATCTGGAACGCTACCCCGATGCTTTCGGCTAGACGCCCAAGTTTTTCTACGAGTGGCTTTTTTGCGCCAGCTAGGACCCCAGCCATTTTCGCTGCCATTCGTGCAAGAGTACCTGTTTTGTAAGCGCACATCTGCAGGTAATCCTCTTCGCGAAGCTGGTCAGCGTTGGCTAACCCTCTGTGCCACGCTATGTCCATGGCTTGTCCCAAGCTGAGATTAATCATTTCTTGAACATAGACTTCGTAAACGTCCCGCTGCATTTCAGCTGTAATGTCTGATCTCTGCAGCATCAACGGCAAAAGGGGAAGGTAGTACATGGCATTTCCCGCGTTGACGGCTATATCCATTTGGAAGATTTTGTAGGTGCATGGTTTGCCTCGGCGAAGCTCTGAGGCGTCTTCAATGTCATCAACTACCAAGGTGCCGTTGTGGATGACTTCCGGAATAATGGAGAAGTCTAAGCAATAATCAGAGCTGTTGCCAAGCGCCTCGCATATTAGCAAGAAAAGAGCTGGACGCCATCTTTTTCCGCCTCGGTCCAGCATGTCCCAAATCGGATCCGCAATCGCCTTGTTGAGAGGTTGCAGGTTGTAGCTGTATGCAGGCGGGTCAACTTTGAAAAGAAGCGAGTCTTCAGTAAATTTTCTCGGAACGTATTTTTCGATGGCTTTATCAATTAACGGTGCCTTTTCTTCAAGAAACTTTTCAATATTCAAACGTTACGGGTCTCCTCTGAGCGTAAATTGCAGTATCGAATCCTCTGATATTAAGCCACTCCGCGGTTTTTCCCGTCACTACCGCTGGCACCTTCGCAAGGGATTCAATGTTTTTGGCGCCGACAAGAAACATGACGTTACGCAGATCATTGATTAAGCAGGAAAGCAGCTTTTGGGTTTCTTGTGCTCCTTTAACGGCAGCTTCAAGCGCGGGCTGGGATAGGCTGGCTAGACTTGCGTTTAACGCTATCGACTTTGCAACGTCTATGCCGTTTCGTACTCCGCCTGAAGCAACAACAGGGATTTTTACTGTTTGGGTTGTTTCAATCAGGCTTACAGTTGTGGGGATTCCCCAATCCCAAAACAATTCGTCCGTCTTTTTCCCGTCGGCTGCACGATAAAATTCAACCGCCGCGAAACTTGTCCCGCCAACTCCGCCGACGTCAATGGCTTTTACACCTACCGCCTCCAAAGCTTTCGCGTCCTCCGCAGAAATGCCGCAGCCCGTTTCCTTAACGATTACAGGCACCTCTAAGTCAGCGACGATTTCTCCGATTTTTGTTAGGACGTCTTGGAAGTTGGTTTGTCCCTCGGGTTGGATTGCTTCCTGCAGAGGGTTCATGTGGATAGCCAACGCGTCCGCCTCGATCATTTCCACGGCTTTCCTCGCCTCTTTCAACCCGTACCCGTGTGCAAGTTGGACTCCGCCGATGTTCGCGATTAGGAAGGCGGTTGGCGCTTTTTTGCGTGCAACTGCATAGGTGAGTTCGAGTTTTTCGTTTTCGATGGCTGCTCTTTGGCTTCCTACGCCCATGCCCAAATGCAGTTCTTCGACAGCTTGCGCTATTGAAGCATTGATTTTTGTGGCTTCTCGTGTTCCGCCTGTCATTGCTCCGACGATTATTGGCGCTGAGAGTTTTTTGCCAAAGAAAGATGTGGCTAGGCTGATTTTTTCTCGGTCAAGTTCCGGGAGGGCGCGGTGGATGAACTGGATGTCCTCAAAGCCCGCGGTGGCTTTTTTTGCTTGGGCTTTTTGTTCAAGACAAATCCTTATGTGATCTGCCTTGCGGCTCTGCGTTTCTTCAGCCATACTGCTACTTCTCGATTTCCGTACCTAAAACACTTTGGTCTGTTAAAGCTCGGAAGATAGATAATCCCTTGGTGGCTCCCGTCACGGTAACGTGAACTCCCTGCTCGATTGCGGGGATGAGCTCGGCGATTTTTCCTGCCATGCCGCCTGTCACGTCTGTGCCCGCTGCTTTTCCAAGTTTAGGTTGAATCTGCTTCAGCTCGGCTAACGTTAAATGCTTATATGGCTTAGCGTTCGGGTTAGTTTTGGGGTCAGCGTCGAATAAGCCGTCTGTGTCGGCGCCTATGACGATTTTTTGTGCCTTGTACCTGATTGCTAAGTAAGCAACCAGCTGGTCGCCTGAAACAACTGTGAAACCCAGTTTTTCGTCTAAAACTGCGTCGCCGTATAGGACAGGAGTAAAGTTCATTTTAATCATTGCCTGGAGCACTGAATCGTCGAAAAACTTGATTTTCCCGTTTTCAGTGATGAAGCTGCATGAGGGTGCAATGCTTATAGCGGGGACTTCATGCCAAATAAGCGCGTCCATAACCAGCCCGTTCAAAACGGTCATCATGTGGTGGGTTTCCGCGAAACCGAGTTTCTGCGTTGGGTCCTCTTTGTACCCATCTTTTAAGCCGTACTTCGCTGCGGCTGGGTGACCGAAGCTTCCGCCGCCGTGCACGATTATTAGGTTGTCAAGATCTGCCCGCTTGATTTCCTCCGCCAAACGGTTTATGATTTCTGTTTTCGGAGAAGCCTCAACCGTTTTGTCGGTGATGGCTGAGCCGCCGATTTTCAGGATTACTGGTTTCGCCACGTTCAATTATCATACACCTTTACATGAAGTATTAAATCACTTATTGAAAAGCATTACCGAGAACAAAAAAGGACACCTTTTTCGCCGTAGCAAAAAAGGGCCAACTTTGATTTTCTGCGCAAATATAAAGGCGAAAAATGGGTTCTTTATTTCCTAGCCTTATTTTTCGAAATGACACTTTTTGTTGCGTACCCTAAAATAACAATCACCCATGCGACGACTAACACGACTGCTGTGGCGGTGGTTATTAGATTAAGGTTTATGATATCGCCTACCTGGTAAGCGAACGTCTGGGAGTATTGATCCGGCGTAGACGTCGGTGTAAAAATGGGTTCTGCAGTTGGCTGTGGTGTTTGAGCCTGCGTTTTCGGAACGGGTGTAATTGTTGGTGTTCCGCTTGGGATGGCTGGCGCCGATAAATTCGGTTGAGTCAAAAATGGAACAAACAGGACTGTTCCGAGGTGGGGATCGATTTTCGTGTCGTAGATTGTGCGGTTAATTGTGGCTGTATCAGCTATTCCCCACCAGTTGTTTTGCGCGTCAATGTTTGCGGTAGTGGCGGTTATGCTGTTTTCGGTGTTGCCGACTATGTTGTTGTTGCTGATGATGCCTGTTGACGGATTGTGTATTCCTATTTGGTTGTTGGTGATTGTGTTGGAACCGATGGTTCCGCCCCCGTTGATTCCGTACCGCGAATTGCTATCAATCAAGTTATCGGTTATGGCCAGTGATGCTCCAGTGAAAATGTCTATTCCATCAGTTCCTTTCGAGAAAGTGTTGCCTTGAACGATTAAGTTGCTTGGAGCTTGAGCGCTGATTCCAGTGAAGCAGTTTGTAAACATGTTATTGAAAATGGTGAATGCGGAGTTGGAGGAGTCATAGATGCCTGTGAGGTATCCGTTTCCTTCAAATTGGTTGTTACTTATCTGTGGGGTACCTGAAGTTACTCTTATGGCGTCGCTGTTGTTGCAGTATTGTGCTGCGAAAGTGTTGCCAGTTATTGTTGGGGCTCCCAAATTCACCTCTATGCCTGTATTTGTTGTGCCAGAGAAGGATCCTTCAAATTGGTTGTTGGTTATGAGCGGAGTTCCGTCGTAAACACTCAGGATGTTGGCGCTGTAGCCGTAGTTTTGGATGTTGTAGTTTATGATGTTGTTGGATATTTGGGGTGAACCCGCGCCGATGCTGAGAGTCGGCTCAAAGGGTGTTGCATAATTAAAAACGCAACTGTCTATTTCCGGCGATGAGCCATCTAAGTTAACGCTCACTCCGTTTAAGACTGCGTTTTGAATAATCGACCCTGAGTTTGTTGCGGCGTTCCAAGACGTGCTTTCTTGTCCAAAATAGATAGGGTCGCTTGGAAGGACTTGTATGATCTGGGAACCAGTTTGTTCAGTCTCGTTGATGGCGGCAGATGTAAATGTGATTTGATTGTTTACGTTACCTTGAGCAGTTAATGTACCGTAAATCGTCAAACCATACGTTTCCAAATTTACAGTTACACCGGGATCAATTGTTAAGGTAACATTGCTGTTCACCATTACGGTTCCGTTAAAAATTATTGGACTTTCAGCTATTGTCCATTCCATGTTACTAGTTATTGTCACGTTTGAAGGGATTTGCGCATGAGTTTTCTGTCCAAGAAATATCCCGTTTAACAGAATCGTCACAATTAGGAGGATGCAAACGAGACGCTTCATGCTAACACTTCTTGGGCCATAGTGTCTTAAAGTATAAGTCAGTGGCTTCTTTAGAGAGAATTTACCGTTTAGTTTGATTAATTGGTAAATGCAAAGTTTTTCCCGCACTCTCTCAAAAAAGGCTATCGAGTACATATTAGAGACGATCTCACTTTATTTCAAACAGAACTTAAACTTTACCTAAAAGCGAACAACAATCTAATTTTTGATGAACCTGATTATGAAACGAAACTTTGACATTTTACCGATACCGTGCTTTTTAACATAAAGTTCTTTCGGGATATAGTCTTTAATTCTGCCAAGTTTCTGGTTATTCCAAAAACAGCCCTTAATCGTTACGACTTTAAGATCTTAACCCATCAACATGCAGTCTAGAAACCGATTTGTTGATTCATGAGGATTTTAACCACTTTTTAGCTAATTGATTTGCTTCTTTCTGATTTTTGTCAGATATGGAGTTGTCAATATCTGCTTCTTTATCGTCATGGTTTAGCCATGCATGAGCAACTTCATGTGCGATAGTGAATTCAGAATTATTATTTCGCAAAATAATAAGGAAGGGTTTTTCACTAATTTGTTCTTTGCGAATTGTGCTTGCACGACCTTCGATAAATTGAACATTTTCAACAACGAATTTCTGAACTTCTTTAGGTAGTTTGGCTAGTGTTTCAACAACTTTAGAAAACAAGACTATTGGTAACTGTGCATCAAGTGCAAAGTGAATCTTTTTCAATTTTTTGTCCTTCATTCTTAATCCTTGTTTCTTTCTGGTCGAAAAGTTTTATTTAAACCTTTAATGGATAATTGGACGTGTTTTTGGTTTAGTTTCTTCGATATACATCCAATAGGGGGAAATATGAGAAATGGAACACCTAACGAAAACTTTTGCAGAAATACTAGATAAACCAAAATACTTCAATGCAAAGCCACACACCGCTAAGAAAGAATGATATTTTAACGTGTTGTATAGTGAAATTAGATTTAAAGCACTTTAGCTTATTGACCTTTTTGACATTTATTACGACTTTAGCCGTTTTTTCAATAAGGGGTTATCTTTCTCTTATGGCAGTTTTAGCCTTAGTCGAGTTTAGTCGAGTGCTTTATCAATGCTTCCTCGACAACCCATGAAACTAAGTCTTCTTCATCAGACAATTTAGTTTCAGACATCTTCTTTTTTCTTTTCATTTGACATCAGAAAGGTATTACATACGAAAAACAACTAAAATATTATGAAACTGCAATTCACATTAAAAAATCATATTTCTACAACGCACAAGCTTGGAAAAGGTTTGATGCTGCCAAAACTAAGTTAGCTCAGGTTCAAGTTTCTCGCATGAACAGTAGAAGCTATGTTTGAAATGTTTACGTTTGACATCCAACTTGATGGTTACTCAAAAAGTTGGAAAAAACATTTAATAAATTAATTCTTTTCGAGAGACCCCGGCTGATCAGCTTTTCCTTGACTGGTTTTTGCTTTTGTTTAATTAAAACTTAAAAGGCGATACAGAGACAACATAAGCCATGGGGAAGCCCCTTTCGAACCTCGTTCAGGGTTTAACCAGGTTTACTAACAAGAGCTTGATTAAAAACCTCATTGTTATTACGCTATGCGTTATGTTCTTCTTCATCCAGCTTTTCTACCCATACGACTATTATATGTCGGCTCACAGTAACCCGAATTCCTCCTTCCAAGTCGGCATACACTACGTTTACGAGCAGGATAACCTGACCGATATATACGGGCAAGTTACACAGATTTATGATTTAGGCTTCAAAGTCATACGAATAAATTTTGAGTGCGACCCCCAGTACCCTACTGATCCGCTAAACCAGAAGACAGACATGTTTTTCGAAGCAACAAGCCACTACGGTTTAGCCGTTGCGCTGGTCATACCAAACGATGAATCAACCGACGACATTAACTTCTACATTGACCACTGGGGAGGAAACTTAACTTACATTCAAATTATGAATGAACCTGAAACCTCCTCCAGCTGGGACATCGGCGCGCTGTTCACGGATGACGAAATACTCTCCACGTTCAACAACATTTTAGCAACCGTTGAATCCCATCACCTTTCTGCAGAGCTGTATACAAATTTCGGAATCGGCTACGTTCTGAGAACCAACATTCCAGTCGAGTTCAGCCAAAAACTCAACTTCGTAGGGTTAGACGTCTACATGAATTCATTCCTTGTTTTATCGCCCCTTTTCATCCAAAACCTGCATGAAATTACCCATAAAAATGTGGTAATAACCGAGTTCGGCATGTCAACAACCGACAGCGCAGCCCAAACCAACTACATCATCAGCGGACTAAATCTTTTCAAAAGCATGGGGCTCAAAGGATGCTGGATCGTCTATTGGAACAGCGCATACGACAACTATGGGATCCGCGGAACCCCAACAGAAACAGCGGTAGGTGACTGGATTGCAAAAAACGCAAAGTGAAAACAAAGTGCTTAACCACCTCAGAAACCTGAGGCTAGCTGAAAAACTGCTCCTTCAAGGTCTAATATCCGTCATTATTTTAATCGTTATTCAAACATGGTTCTACAGTGCGCAAGACTCTTTCATGAGTTATATGCCTCCCCTGGGCTTCGCGTTCCTGCTAGCTATAACCTATTTTGCGCAGCCTCTCATACTCGGAGCCGTAAACATAGCCTTGATCAACAGCCTCCATAAAACCCGAGGCTGGCAGGTAGGCTTCTGGCTTAACGGCATCTTCCTTTTACTTGCGTTCTCAACCCTCAACCTTGTCTTGCAGGTAACTTTCGACCTGCAGTTTATGCCAGCGATAGCTATAATCGACCTGTTGCTGTCGTTCCCCTTCGGCTGCCTAGCAAGGTTCAGCAATGGCGGATGGACAAAACCCATAGATTAAGACCGTGGAGACACCTGTTTCTTAGAAAGGGCAACAGACCCACGAATAACGGAATGCAGGACCGTCTCTAAAAGGGTGAGCGGTAGGTTTAATTGCTCTTTAATTAACGGTTTGATTATGAACCAAGGTGAGAAATCAAGTTCCGCAAAGTTCTTTTGGGCTGTCATCTTTGGGCTTGTCCTTTATGTAGTTCTCGATGCGGTTGCTCAGGTTTTGCCGCCGCATTATAGTCCAATAAGTCAGGATGAAAGCGCTCTCGCAGTAGGCAAGTTCGGGTTCATCATGACGCTAAATTTCCTCAACCGCGCCGTGCTTTCGCTCCTGTTCATTTATGCTTTCCATCAAACCTTGGATTTGGTCGGGGCAGCGCGGTCTCAATTTCGAACTGGGACGTACCTGCTTAGTATGTGGGCGGTCGGAGCGGTTTTGTTAGCAGCGTTCCCAACTGACGTTCCAGCAACGCCTGTATCGTGGCATGGTGGGATTCACCTTGTAGTTGCCATCATCGCCTTCATCGGTGGAGCATTCGGAACAGTTGCAATCTCGCAGAAACTAGGGCGAAATCGGGAGTTTCAAGACGTGAACCGTCTCGCGATGCCACTATCAATAATCGTTATAGTTCTTTGGGTTATTGAGTTTGGATTGCCTTTCCTGTTTCCTCACCTAAATTCTCGAGTAGGTGGGCTTACTGAACGGCTCTTCCTTGGATCGGTTCTTCTTTGGCTGGGGATCGTATCTGCATACTTTGTCTTGCATTTGCGTCAAACAAAAACAGGAAAGTGAACAAAAAGTAAACCGCGTTTGTCTTTTCTCTTTTTTTAAGAAAATGATTCTTGCGCAAAAATGGGTTAATGCCTCAAGATTGGGCAGAGTCTATGACACGTTTATGATATCGTTTTCTATTAGGATTTTGTCGCCTGTTTTGATTTTAGATACGTCAATTTTGTCGACACAAGGGATTTCGCTGATGATGACCCCGACCGCAACCACTGTTTCGCATTCTTTGTTGATCATGCCTGAAGGTGCAGTGCCGTTCTTTTTCATTCGGTATAGGGTGTATGAGCCAACAGTTGAGCCTTTGCCAGTTGGAAACACGAGGATTTTGCCTTTGACACTTTGCCCTTGCAGCTCATGCCCTTTCTCGATGATTGTGCCTGTTGTTGGGTCGACTCCGCCATAGAAGGAGATAGGTTGGCTGGTCACCAGTGCTTCTCCCTGCACTTTGCCCTTATAGATTACTCTGCCTTTCAGCTGTTCCATTTCCCAGTCACCGCTGCTTGCACGCATTCTTCGATGCTTCCCATCTTGGTTTTCATAAGATTCTGTCTCGAGTAGAAACAGCCTTTCGCTGAAGTTGTCGCCAACGACCTAAACCTGCCTTTAAGGGGAGCCACAGCCATGCACGTGTCGCATGCGAATTTGCCCCCTGCTGCCTCAATAACCCTGGTGTACCCGCTTTTGTCCGCGAGCTGCTTGACGCTTCTGGAAGTTGCAACCCAAAACTCTGTGTCTTTCGCAACCTTTTTGCCTTTGACCAACTCAGCGACTTTGGAGATTTCGTTGATTGAACAGTGTGGGCAGCCGACGCAGACGAGTTCTATGTCAGTTACTTGGTCGTTGATTTTGTCGTATGCGTTCTTGATATCTGCCTGCTCGATAATTACAGTTGTTTTCGGGATCGTTTGCTGCTCCGACGCTGGTGTTATCCCCTTAATGTAGAAGAGGGGTTTGGCACCGTAGGTCACGACCGACGCACAGAACGATTTAAGCTCATCCAAATCCGTTGCCCTGATGCCTGTTATGTAAGGGATTTTGTTTTCCGCCTTCATGCCTATCGCGAAGCCCAGTGCGCCCCAATCAGAAAGCTTCGACAAATTCGCCCTGACATGCACATGTACATCGGGAACCCGATTCTCATTCAGATGAAGCCCGTAACAAGGCGTCTTTCCCACGAACGCCGCTGCCAGAGCAGAAGGTCCGCCTTCCTTGTTTGTCTTTGCGCCAATCACCGAGTTGGCAAACGTGACTGCTGAGCTTTCTGACCACGCTATGTGTTCGCCAAAAAGTGGCAGGTTGCCTATCAGATAGGGCGTGCACGTGCAACTGACAAGTATTCCCATTTTCTCAAACGCTTTTATGACGAGGTTTTGTTTTTCAGCGAATTCTGCGCTGATGCCAAGATTGCGCCAGTTTTCCAGATCCATGCCTGCTGGGTTAAGAGTTGTTAGAACTCGCACTTTGCCGTCTCTTGCCAGTTCATCGAGAAATTCTAGCCCAGCGTCGCCAAGGTTGTTGTATGATACTCCTGATACTTGGACGCTGCCGACCTCTATGAGACTATCTGCGCCGTAAATTTCTCCTAAAGCAACGAGGATTTCCATGCTTTTTTGCACAGCATGACCTTCGGCGCCTTCAAGCATTTTCTGTTCCTGTTGAGTCAACCGCATGTATATCACATGTACATTTTTAAGTCCACTTTAACGTATTCTTCTTTCTTGAAGCCTTTTCCAGTTGTCACGAACGGTATGGTCGCGTCTAACCCTGCTTTGGCTGTGGTTGCTTTCTTGCCTTCACTCAAGTCGCCTGACGGGTCAAGTGATGAGCCAGGTTGGTTTGACAAGATAACTGTGTTTTTGTCAGCTTGGAACCTTGTTGCAATCGCCCACTCCACCTCGTTGGAGTCGTAAATGTTAATGTCCTCGTCGACTACAACCACGTGTTTTAGCGATTTGTGGCCTTCGAAAGCGGCTGCTATTGCTTTTTTGCCGTCATCAGCGTTCTGCTTCTTAATCTGCACGACTGCGTGGAGCCAACTGCATCCGCCAGGCGTGATGTAGACGTCTTTGCATTGACAAACCTTATTGACTTCATGGTAGATGGTCGGTTCCTTTGGCATGCCCATGAGAAATTTGTGCTCGTTTTTGCCCGCGAGAATTGTCTGATAAATAGGGTTCTTGCGGTGCGTAACGCATTTGATTTCGACAACTGGCTGCTGGCGTATCCGGTCAACTACGCCCGTCAAATCCAAGAAGGGTCCTTCAGTAGCCCTCTCTTTTGTGATTCGTCCTTCAAGAACAAACTCGCAGTCGGCTGGCACTTCCAAATCGACCGTTCTGCACTTTACAAGTTCGGTTTTCTCCAGTGCGTTCGACATTCCCAATTCATCGACTCCTTTAGGCAGTGAGGTTGCAGCTGAAAGTAGAACAGCGGTCGAGCTGCCGATGCAGATGGCTACGTCGAGTTCGCCGCCAGATTTTTTGAGCGCAGTGTCGGTTCCGCGTTCTTCAACGATGCGGGCGACAAAATGGTCCTTGTCTTTAAGCATGAGGCGATGGAAACATGTGTTTCTGCCTAATTGAGGGTCTTTGATGATTGTTACAGCTGACGCGATGTATTTTCCGCCGTCTTTTTCGGTGTAACGCATTATGGGGAGCTCGCATAAGTCGACGTCTGTTTCCACGACCTCTTGGCATGCTCCCCTTTTGATGACTTGTGGCGGCTCTGGATGTTCGATCGCGCCTGATAATTTGGGCAGTAACTTGTCTTTCTGTACACCAAGCGACCTCGCGATAAACTCTTTAGATGAAACAAGCCCTGCAACAACAGGGTAAATTGACTCTTTAACTTTCTCAAAATACACAGGCCTCTCACGCAAAGCCTCAATTATGCCTGCTAACTCGTACTCGGTGGAAACCGGCTTGGTTATTCGTGTTAATTCGCCGTTTTTGTCGAGCACTTCGATGAAACTTCTTAAACCCAACTTGGCCATCCACCCTAATACCTTTCAGCGCCGATCTTAGTGCTGAGCACTTCAAAACCTAAGCTTTTAATGGAGCTTAGAACTTTGCCCTGCAACTCTTTTCCAGGAGTTAACGCAACCATGCATCCGCCGCCGCCTCCGCCAGTGAGTTTCGCGCCGAAGGCACTCTGTTTCCGTGCCAAATCAACAAGCATGTCGAGCTCTTTGCTGGATACGCCGATTTCTTGGAGCAAACGATGGTTTTCATTCATGAGGTCACCGACTTTTTTAAGGTCATAAGCTTCGAGCGCTTTCCGTCCTGCAACCGCCAGGTTTTCAGCTTGCTTAAAAATTGGGTCATATTTCGCTGGGTTTTTCTTTTTGCGTTCAGCAACGCCTTCCACCATAGCTTTGGTATTCGCAACCTTGCCTGTGCTGCCGATGACTATTTCAATTGGTCTACGTACATGCAGTTTTTCAATCTTGTCTGGTCCACCCGCCACGTCTTTTTTGAACCACATCAAACCACCGTAGGTTGCAGCAGTGTTGTCGATGCCTGAAGGGTTACCAGCGTAAGCTTTCTCTGCTTCGTAGGCGACCTGGTTAATTTTTTCGTCGGAAACTAGCATTCCGAGTTCCTGTGCTATGGCTCTTGCGATGGCGACGCTGCTTGCCGCTGAAGCGCCTAGCCCACTAAAGCCTGGAAGAGTCCCGCCAATCCATATGTCAAGTCCGATTTTGGAGTCGATGCCCATGGTTTTTAGCATTCTCTCGATTGATTCGATTTGTTGGAGACGTTTTTCTTCACTGTAGCCCTTAGCGGTTTTCCGTTCGTCCCGGATGTTGATACCTTTGACAGCTTTTTTGACTTCAGCGTCGGTTGTGGAGTCAATCGCGGAGACGATTCCGGGAGCACCATGAACAACGAAGTGTTCACCCAACAAAATCACTTTGCCGTAACCCGAACCTTTACCCATTAATGTCACCGATGAAAGGAGCTATTGTATCAATTCTAATAAAAACATTCTTTTTTACCAAGTGGTTGCTCAGAAGACAAAACCGAAATTAAAAATTGTTCGCAAAACACTTATTCGAACAAGTTTAGTTTGGTGGGGTAAAAGTAGCGTTAGGAGGTCAAGCCAAGCGTTAACAGGGGAGAAGCAAAAATTGATTGGGCAAAGACGCCTCATCACCTTGTTTCCAGCCGGACCGCCCAACTGTTTGTTGGCAATCCCTTGCTTTTTCCTTTCTCGCTCAAATCATTTTACACAGAAATAGAATATAAGATGATGTTGTTACATCTTGAAGCCACAACCGCTTGGTAACTGAGACCCCTATCTCGCTTGCCCACCTTGCCATCGGTGAACATCATCCAAAAAACCACTCGTACGCTTATTTCCTGAAGCTCGCAGCTGCGTAGCCTACGACGCTGGAGTGGTCGCCTGTTATGTCGCCGCTATTATGATAGTTCAAAAGTTTAGCCTTAGCACACACGCCGCTTGCATATGTGATTAAAGCCGTTATAGGTGCATAGCCACATGCGGTGATGTTTTGCGCCTCAACTATATCGTAGAAGCGTTTCGCATCCAAATCTGTAACCGCTTTGAGCGCTGCCTGATCCTTTTCAAAAGCCTTTTTTGCGGTTTCATAATGTGTCATGTCTGAAGAAGCGATAACAACTGTGTTAGCGGTGTCCAAAGCTTCTTCAAGCGCGCCACCGACTTCAACGGCTGATTCGTAATCCTGCATCAGAAAACAGATGGGGACAATCTTGAATGTATCACCGTAAAGAAATTGTAGAAACGGCAGTTGCACTTCGATCGAGTGTTCATAGCGGTGGGCGACGTCGTCGACTTCTATGACGCTGGTTTCCTGTCTTATCTGATCAGCTAACGCTGTGTCTATTTCCACTTTGCCAAGCGGTGTTTGCCAAACGCCCTCCCTCATCATGCTTAATGCGCTGCCGTAGCCGGTGTGGTTTGGACCTAGAAGGACAACGGTGTCTGGTTTGCCATCTTTCGCTAACTCGTAAAAAGCAGATGCGGCCACTGGGCCTGAGTACATGTAGCCGGCGTGGGGGCAAATTAACCCGACGATGCTTCGCGGGTGAGTATTCTGGTTTACTTTTGGAAGTTCTTGTGGACCTATCTTGTGGAGGAAACAACTTTTAATTTGTGCTCTCAGCTCTTCGGCGTCGGCTTCATAAAATTGGCCTGCGACGGTTGGACGCCGAATAGTCGGCAACCTTTTAGGGTTCCTCCTCCTCTTCGCGTGTCACCTTTGCTTCGAAGTCATCGATGGTTACCGGCGGGTCTTTGTCTGGGCCGATTTCGCCTCTTTCACGGAGTAATTGCCTTGCAAGCAGCCAGAATATGACAGCTAATGCTCTTCTTCCTTTGTTATTTGTTGGGATTACAAGGTCGACGCCTGCAAACTCATTGTCGGTGCTGCATAATGCGACGATTGGAATGCCGACTCTGCCTGCTTCCTTGACTGCCTGCGCGTCTGCCCGCGGGTCAGAGACAACAATAACTTCAGGGTCGATTCTACCTGGATACTGTGGGTTAGACAGTTGCCCAGGGATAAATCTGCCTATTAACGGGGTTGCGCCTGTGAGTTTGCAGAACATTTTGATAGGTTCCTGCGCATATAGTCTGGTTGCTGCAACTGCAACTTTGGCGTGTTCATAGCGCGATAGGAACTTTGCGGTGACTCTTATTCGGTCATCAGTTTTTTTGACGTCAAGCACGAATAGTCCGTCTGGGCGAACTCGGTAGATGAATGGTTCCATGTCCAGGGTTTTCATCCTTGTGCCGATGTGGATGCCTGCCGACAGCAATGTGTCGCGTGGCAAAAGTAATTCCTCGCCAGGTGGAACTTCTGGTGTTGGGGCTTCTTGAGCCGCTTCGCCTTCAACAGGCGCAGCTTCTTCAGCTACAGGTTCCTCTGCTTGCTGTTCTTGTGGGGCAGCTTCCTCTTCAACTGGTTCTTCTAAGTTTTCCACTTGGTTTTCTTCGGGTAGATTATCTTTTACTTCGTCTTCAGACATACTTTCACTTTCTCTGTTAACGTATTTTTAAATCAGCCATTTTGGCTCGGTGCGCAAGGAAATGCTCGATTCTTATCAGCTCGTTGAGTTTGGCTATGCGTGCGCCTTCCACGACCCCTGTTTTGATGAGGGGACACTTGTATGCTACCGCCAAGTGGGCAATGTGCCAATCGCATGTGTCGCCTGAACGGTGGGATACAATAGGGTCGTATCCGTGTCTCTGCGCGGTTTCAATTGTTTGAGTTGCATCACTTAGCGTGCCAATCTGGTTGACTTTGATTATGATGGCGTTTCCAGCGTTTATCTTAATTCCATTATTTAACCTTTCAGTATTAGTTGTGAACAAATCATCGCCGCAGATCAAGCAGTTCTTGGTTTTGCGGGTCAATTCAGCGAAGCTTTCGTAATCCTCTTCGTTAAACGGATCCTCAACGTAGGCGAGATGGTACTTCTCGATTAGCTCAAGCATGAACTCAAGTTGCTCAGCGGTTTCAAGCTTTTTGCCTTCGCTTGGATAAACATATTTTTCTTCTTTAGGCTTCCAAAGCGAAGATGCGGCGACGTCTATGCCGAAGCCGCATTCAAAATCGAGTTCATTGCCGACTTCTTCGCAGGCTTTGGCAATGACTTCAAACGCGTCTGTAGTGTCAATATTAGCTATCCAAGCGCCTTCGTCGCTTTTGCCGCCGTTAAAAGTTGTGCTTTTCTTCTTCAACGAATCCCCGATTTTTTTGTGAATCAGAGTGTTTGCGGTTTGTGCCTCAAGGAAAGTTTCAGCGCCATGCGGAAGTGCAAGGTATTCTTGGATGTCTGGTGCTTTGCCTCTTGCATGTTGGCCCCCGCTTATGCAGTTGCCAAGCGGGTATGGCAATGTATTTGCGGCGTTTCCGCCTAAGAACTGGAAAAGCAAAAGTCCGTGGCTGTTCGCTGCAGCTTCAGCGTTGGCCAATGAGATGGCGAAAGCTGTGTTTCCGCCGATGTTCTTAAAATCTGTTGAGCCGTCAACTTCGTGGAGGGTGCTGTCGATTTCCTCTTGAAAATCAGCGTTCAAACCTGCAAGTTCAGGCGCAATTAAGTCGTCAACTTTCTTAATGGCTGCTTCGACTCCGCCCTGCGGGTAATAAGCTACCTCGGCTTTACCGCGGCTTTTTCCAGCGGGAGCGGCAGCTCTTCCGAAGCCGCCTGTGGTTATTACATCAACCTCGATGGTTTCTTCTCCGCGGTTGTTGAAAACTTTTCTTGCAATGAGGTCTTCGATGATGGATGACACGCCTTTAAACCTCAAATGGGTACAGTTTTGTTGCCAGCTTATTTTAGGTTTCGGAAAAGGCTAATTTTCAAGTCTAATGGAAGCAGTATAGCGTTGAGACAGAAAAGCTTGGTTTTTCAACCAAAATATGGGGAAACCCCAGTTTCTCCATCCAATAAATATAATAATTTCCGGCTAATCTTTTGACTGAAACCTGTGCTATGGCATTAGCCTTGACCTCTGGTCAGAACCGCTCCTTGGATGCTGATAATGCCTACCCAAAACCAAAACAAGGTAGGCACACATGAAAATGATTGAATTCGTACTCTTAGCGGTGGGCGCAATAGTCGGCGCTTTTCTCCGTTACGCAATGGTTGCTTCACCCAAAACCCTCGCCGGGTTGCCAGTGAACGTTTTAGTGGTTAACGTTGTCGGCAGCTTCATACTTGGACTTTTCTCAGTGTTGTCAATTGCTTTAAACTTGGATTCGAATTATTCTTTGTTTGTTGCCACGGGGTTCTGCGGGGCTTTCACAACCATGTCGTCCTTTGCGTTGGAGACCAGCAACCTCATGGATAGCAACCGCTTTATTTTGGTGGCGTTGAACATATTAGCTAACGTCGGGTTATCTTTGGGCGCAGTGGTAACTGGGAAAGTAGCGGGTAACACTTTGATGTCGAGGATCGTTGAATGAGACTTAAAATGTGGAGCTTAACAATCAGGTTCAAGAAGAACGATGAAATCGGCGGCAAACGGCTTGAACCCCTCGTTATAGATTTGTTGACAAAGGCAGGAGTCAGCGGCGCCACCGTTTGGACAGGAGTCGACGGGTTCGGAAAGCGAGGCAAGTCAACCTTGAAGCGGGAAGGCGTCACGGTTAACATGCCCATAATTATTGAAGTGATTGATGAGGAGTCAAAGCTTGAGCCGCTTCTTCCTGATTTGAAACGGATAGTAGGGGACAATGGATTAGTAACCATTCAAGATGTTTACGTTATGTAGCAATCCTCTTGGGTGCATACAGGATTCTCTCTTACCAAAGACTATATAAAAAAATTGCTCAAACCACCGCAATTTAGCTTGCTGAGGTTATGAAAACGACGTTTTTTCTTGTCTTCGTTGATGCGGCAACCCGCCCGCCGTATTTGGATGCTGACCTGTTTGTTTCTCGATGACTCATGCGGCATCGCACACCCATCGTTTTTTTATCAAGCGACACCCAAACGACTGACCCGATTGTTTCGCACTCGGGACACTTCCTCTGGTCACCGATATTAACCATAGATCGAGTCCCTCTTCGCTGTTTTTGTTTGGCGAGAACTTTCTCGCGAGTTTTCTTTCAGAGCCCATGCTCCACCTATAAAATTCACGTTTTTTGCCCCTTCTTTGTTCTCCTTTTTAGAAAAGAATCAGTGACTCCAACTGGTTAACCCAGAGAACAAAAGAAACTCTTCATGTACATAACGGAGCCCACACTTATAAACGCACAGAAATACGCCTCTCGCCTCTTTTTAAGACATCAAAACCCGCTTAGAAGCCTGTCAAAAAGGGCTTTGCATTTTGCGATTTCTTCCATGGGCGTATTGTGCGCAAGCTCCAACGTTATTGGCCCATCATAGCCGAAGTCATGAAGCTTTGTGAGGAACGAAAGAAGCTCGGGTTTGGGCTCTGTGAAGGGGATATGCGACTTATTCGCCATATGAACGTTGCAGACGCGGCCGCCGTATTCTATGAGAAGGTTGTCTGTTTCTTTGGTTTCCAGCGCATGACAAAAGTCAAACGCAATTCCCATATTGCCGTCGTCTATTATGGATAGAACTTCTTCGAGCTGCTCAACGTTCTTGCCAAAGCCAGTCGACGTGTAAGAAAGGTTTTCCAAAGCCAACTTAATACCCAGCTTTTTCGCGAAAGGTTTGATTTCGTCGTTAAAAATCTCACATAGACATCTTTCCCTGACATTGCGGGGAAGCTTCTTTGAAACATCTGAGTGTACAGTTACAAGTGATACACCAAGGGCGCGAGCACATTCAAGTGAGATTTTTCCGTAGTAAACTGCCTGGTGCACCTCTATGGGGTCTTTCACGTGCAGAATAGCCGAGTGAAGCGTTAAGCAACTTAACCCCGAAGCAGCAAGGGCTTTTTGCTCCCGATAGACGTCTCGATCATGCTCTTTCTTTACGGATTTCATGTTGAATTCGATGTTTTCAAACCCGAGTTGCTTGACCGCCACAAAGTTCTCATTCAAGCTTAATTTGCTGAAGATTCCATTCGACAGACTCAGCTTCATACATCTCACTCAAAGGAAAGTTCGAATGCTTGAAAGATAAACAAGCCGGTCATAGACTTCTTCCATTTTAACGCGCCTGACAGTTTCTGATCACAATTTTCGCATGACCCGTTTCAAGCCAGCTTTTAGTCTCTTTTTAAATTGTTTCAAGTTTTTTCTTACATTTTCTTAACATTTATGAGTAATTTGGGGAAAAAAATATATGTAACTTGTAATTTCTGTTTAATTATTGGCTGAGGCCTGGTTAAACCAACGATGGATTTACTGCAATTCCCCATTTCCATCTTTCTTCCTTAATTTCTTCCAGAGCCTCAGCCAAGACTTTTCATCACAAACAAATAAGGCAGCAAATTACAGGGGTCAATTTTGGGCTTAACGATGGATTTAACGGTTAATACAGGGCAATGGTTATTTTCGGGTTTTCCAGTGTTAGGTGGGGGTAAACCGAGACGGTCGAGATTAAAGTTCGCTTCTTCACATCCCTTCGTGAAATCGTAAACAAAAGAGAGGAAACCCTGACCTTTAGGGGAGAAACGGTGACAGTTGACTCGGTTCTCAAAATTCTTTCAGAAAAGTACGGCGCCACCTTCACAGATTACGTTTACGAAGGCAGAACTGGGCAGCCCAAAGGGTTCTTGCAGTTTCTTGTCAACGGCAACAGCACCTCAGCTTTGCGTGGACTGCAAACGGAGCTTCGAGAAGGGGATGTGCTGGCGATTTTGCCACCAGTAGGCGGCGGTTAAAAAGTTATTTTTGACAAAAAGGAAAACCCTTAACCCTACTTTGCAAATCCTTCTTTCAGCATTCAGGCGTTGGTCACAAATCCTCTGCATGAATCTGCCACAAAATTCTGGTTCAAGGAGCAAATGCTAAAAGGAAATCCACCGAATAGAGATGCTATCTAGTCATCACAGAAGCATGTAATATGCCCCCGGCAATTGTCAAAAGTGTTAGGGATCTGGTTTATTGGCTGCAAAAGTTTATTTTGGTTGAATAATTGCTTCATCGCCAGCCAATAGGAAACTCCACTATTTGTGACAAGAAACTAACACAAAAAGCAAACTTGCAAAAGATTACGGAGTTAATCTCACTCGGTCACGGGGATATAATGTAACCTCGCGGATGTTCTTCTTCCCTGTCATAATCATCGTCAGCCTTTCGAGTCCAATAGCCCATCCAGCGTGCGGAGGCATTCCGTAATCGAACGCCTGCAGATGATACTTGAAGGATTCAGGGTTCAATCCTTTCTCGCTCAGCCTTTGCAACAGTTGCTCTTTTTGGGAGATTCTCGTTCCGCCTGAAACGAGCTCTATGTAGCGCCACATCAAATCGAAACCCTCGCAAATCTCCGGCTTATCATCGCGCGGCTTGATGTAGAAAGCTTTTGCTTGCGTTGGCCAGTCAGTTATGAAGTAGAAGTATGGGTAAAGTTTGCCAAGTTCGCGGAAGGCTTCGGTGGGGATGTCTTCACCCCATGAGATATTGACACCCTGCACTTTCAGGTCGTCTAGAACCTGGTCGTAAGTTAAGCGTTTAAAGGGAACGTCTGGCACTTCAAACTTGTACTTGAGCACGGAAAGCTCTGTTTTGCACTTCGCCCTAACCGTAACGCAAGCATAATGAATCACTTGCTCTAGAAGCCCCATAACATCCTGTGCATTCGCAAAAGCCTCCTCAATATCAACAGAAGTGAACTCGCTAAGGTGCCGGCGGGTATGCGATTCTTCCGCCCTAAAGAACGGGCCAACTTCGAAAACCTTCTCGAAGCTCATCGTTAACTCTTCTTTGTACAGTTGCGGGCTCTGGGCAAGATAGGCCTTTTGACCAAAATAATCCACACAGAAAAGCTCCGCGCCTCCTTCGGTTGCCGAGCCAATGATGCGTGGAGTGTGAACTTCCAAAAAACCCTTTTCAAACAGGTAACTTCGGATCGCTTCGAGGGCTATATGCTGAATCTTGAAGACAGCTAAACTTTTTTCTGAAGACAAATCCAGCGCACGTGCGTCCAGTCGTGCTTCTATGTTCGCGGGTGTTTTCCCGGTGATGTCGATGGGTAACTGTTCGGTGGCAGCGCTTAAGATTTTGATTTCGTTTGGGATAACTTCGACGCCTCTTGGAGTCATGGTAGTTTTCTTAACAGCCCCTTTCACGGCCAAGCTGAACCGCTTCTGGAGAAGGTCAGATTTGGATAGGACTTCGGGCAGAATTCTCTTCTTGGGAATGGTGATCTGGATTGTTCCTTCCCGGTCCTGTAATATAATAAAACGTATTCCGCCTAGGTCGCGGATTTCTTGTACCCAACCAAAAAGGGTTACTGCTCCCCCGTCCATTTCAGGGGTCACATTGCTTGTATAGTGAGTTCTACTCCAGTCGCTTATAGAGTCCAAGTTCATGGCAATCGCCAATCCTTAATCCGCGATTTCAACGCGTAAGGACATTTTACGTACTTTACTGGCGATTTCCTTTAAAGCCTTAAGGTCATAAGGCATCTGCGCACCGCGCTTGCGCTTGAGAATTACTCGGGTCTCTGTTGTGCCGTCTGGAATCCAGATAGTGTTAATTGTCAGTATGCTGAAGGGGATGAAGAGGTCTTCTAGGAATTTGCGGTCGTCCACCCCGTTCTCCAAAACCTTAACATTTTTGCCTGTTTCATCGCCTATTGCCTTCACGATTTTTCCACTGTAACCCAAAATTTTCGGGACGTCTCCGTGGCCTACGATGATGGCTAAGGTCTTATCTACGTCGACAGCCTTGTAGAAGCAGACGTTTTGCAGACTTGGATACTTGTCCTCGAGAGACAGAAGTAGACGTGCGATTTTCAGGTCTACCTCACTGATTTCGCCTGCTTTAACTTTAGCTGAACACTTCTGACATAACATTCCGCTTTTCAAGCAGAAACTGCATAGTTCCGTTTTCATTGCGTGTCTGTTTTCCTGCAATTAGGAGTTTCGCTACTTCGCTACCTGATCAACGTTATTTCAATTGTGCTCACATTAGTTGGCGAGTTTCCTTCCTCCTGCGCCAGCAACTGATCCGTACCGATTCCGATGCTCTTAATCTTCACTTCGGGAAGAAACCTGTGCCTAACAACCTCTGCGACATCTATCGCTCGGCTGATGGATCTCCCCCGTGCTTTTATGCTTACTTCTTTTGCGCCGCCATGGAAGAACGTGATGCATGCAAGGACATAGTTCATTATCGGCTTTTTCCCAATTAAGACCGCGTTGACTTCGGGCACGCCCTCGCTTCACTCCTAGTTCACTTTTTAAGTGGCTTGACTAAAGATTTCTTTGAAAATAAATATGTTGCGGTGCACGCGTTGATTAATTGCTGAAGTTCGCAAATGAGTTTTTTCCAGCCGCTCATGCGTAATGACCGACGATTGGTTACTTGCTAAACTTTTTTCAGCGCTATCTTTTTTACTTTATTACCAAGCATCAAATTCTTAAGCAACCTCTCACTTTTGTAAAGGTTTAACTTAACAAAACATCACGTAAGTGACCAAATTGGAACCACTAACTAAACGTTCAATACAGCTTTTAAAAACCCTCTACGAGAAAGGAAAATCCACAAACACTTACACCCTAAGAGTAAAACAAGACGAACTTTCAGGACAATTAGGCGTCAGCAGACAAGCGTTAAACGTACATCTGCGCAAACTAAAAAGCCGCGGTTACATCCGCACCGGCAGAGGCTTCATAGACGTCACCGACAAAGGCTTAAATGCACTCGGCATATCCACAACTCCAGCCTTCATCCTCCTCAAAGTATCACCCATCAAACGGATACACGTCTACGACCAAATCCGAGAGCTCGCCGTGTCCAGAGCATTCCGCATAGCCGGAGAAGTAGATGCCCTAATAATTGTTGAACGCGACAACCTGGACGATGTCCTAAAGAAGCTCTACGGAATAGACGGGATTGAAGACACCCGATCGTACGTCACAATTGAAGAAATCAAGTAGCTTCTTCGCTCGCCAAAACGCAGTTGAAGACAAAAAGGTATATTTGATACTTAAGCATCAAAGAGTTAGCCAAAATAGAAGGTCAACAACAAAATGCCGATATTAGATCCAGTAAAAAAAGCCATCGCGCAAAAGCACAGGCTTTACATGAAAATTTGCAGGGACTGCGGCGCAAGAAACGCTGAAACCGCGGTTAAATGCAGAAAATGCAAAGGCAAGAACCTGCGCTGGAAGAAACGAGAAATAGTGAAGTAATCATTAATTTTTCTTTTATTTCGTTTGCAAGGTTAGCCGAGTCTCTAGTGATTTGAGAAAACTCGTGGCTGCTTCTCGAGAAAAACCTCTATCCTGTTGAGACAAACAGCTTTCAATAAGTATCGGCGATTTTCAAACAAAATCAAGGAACCAGTTATGATTTACGTTTGTTTCTATGTTGCTAGTACAAGTTTCCAGCTCACAACCCCGCAAGTTTTGAACAGTTGAAACGTCTAAGTTTTTGACAAAGGAGTCCTAGACTCCGCGGAGTTTTTCTTTACAGAAGTGATCCAATAAACCAGATTCGGGGCATTTTTCGCCCGTTCCGTAGCATGTCTTGTTTCCTGTTTTGCTTTGGAGGTAATGTCAATTCAAGCATTATTTTGTTGGCTAAAATTAAATGACGTTGTTAAACCAAAAATTTTACGTAGCGTTAAATTCCTGGGCTACAGGACTTTTACTAGTGTTTCCATATTGAAGATGGTGTTTGCGCAGCCGTTTTTCAGCAGCGGAACGGATTGCCAAGCCATGCCTATACTGCTTAGCTTTTCACCAGACATAACTACTTCTGGACCGCATGCAACGCCTACAACACCCTCGTACTTCTTCTGTTTCAAAATATTAGGCATACAAGAACCCCCAGATAATACATAAACGTCATAACCTTTTTCTTTGGCGATTCGTTCCGCCTTGTTAATGTAACAGTCAACTGAGCAATGAGCACAAACATACGAAGACAAGCTTGGTTCAAAAATGGCTTGGCATCGACTATCCATGTATTTCCTGGAGCAGTGAGGAAGGAACAGCGCCCTGTTTTTGGTCTGCGAAAACTTGGGTTTCTGTACTAGATTCAAGGTTTGCATCTTGAGGAGGTCTTGTATCAGCACCACAGTATCTTGAATGTTTAGTCCTGAAACTTCCTGAATTTTGAATTTCCTGATGAGTTCCTGCAGGGTTTTCTCCAACACCTTTTGAATGCCCATTTGGTTACCGACGATGGCGAGCTCTATGAAGAAATGTTGTGGGGCTTTTGAAATGTCGAAAGTAAACTTATATGGCATGACTCACATGAATAAAAACCCGAACTTAAAAAGAATATCTTGTGCAAATGAGTAATGAACCTGAATTTTATTTTAGCACCACGCGGATACCAGTTTTTAAAGTTCTTGACGTAGCAAGTTCTTAAGCTACAGAACTTTTAAGAGAGTTTCCATGTTAAAAACGGTGTTTGCGCAGCCGTTTTTCAGCAACGGTATAGCTTGCCCGGCAACATCCAAGCTGTTTAAAAGCGGACTTAGAACCTTCATTTCTTCGCCGCACGCAATTCCCACAACGCCTTCGTAATGTGTACTCTTCAAAATCTTAGGTATACAGGAACCACCTGGCACCACGTAAACGTCATAACCTTTTTCTTTGGCTAAGCAAACAGACTTGTTGACTAAGCAGTCTTCTGAACAGTGAGAACATGAGTAGGATGGGATGTTTGCGTCAAAAACTGCTTTGCAGCGACTATCCAGGTATTTTCTTGTGCAGTGAGAAAGGAAAAGTGCTCTCTTCTTAGTCTGCAAGAATTTGCCTCTCTCTATCGAATTTACCGCTTGCAAGTCGATAAAATCCTGTAGCAAAACCAAAGCGTCAGAGAGGTTGAGTCCCGTGGCTTCTTGGATCTTGAACTTTAGAATCATTTTTTGCATTTTTTTGATTAAGGTTCTGTGCATGCCCTTCTGGTAGCTCACTGTAGCAATCTCGACAAAGAAGAAATGCGGAACCTTGGAGAGATCAAAGGTAAATTTGTAGGGCATACGCATTATTTATGCAATCAGGCTGCTTAAAAAAATAGCTGTTTAATTTGAAAGTAATTCGGGAAGAAACTATGCTTTCCCGCCGTTGGATCCTAAGAGGTCTCTGATGGCTTTAAGTTCTTCACGGAGCTGTTTTACTTCAGCTTCGAGACTACTAGCTCTAGCTTCTGCATTACGCTTGGTACCATCCAGATTTGTTAACAAATCAGGCTCAGAATAAAAAGGCTCCAACTTCATTTGAAGATCAGATAGGCTTTGCTTAAGTTCAACCTGTATTTCTCGGAGTTTGCAAACTAACTCTGCCATTTCGGGCTTTTCCGCCGCTTTTCTACAAGACTTAGTCGCCGTCTAAATCCTCACCGCTAGCAAACCTGAAAATGGAGAGAGGAGTGGTCAGATGCTTATCTGGAACATCAGCCGTTCAACAAGTTCCTTATACCTATTCCGAATGGTGACTTCTGTTACCTGTGCAATTTCAGCGATTTCCCTTTGGGTTTTCCGTTCGCCTGTCAAGACTGATGCTATGTAGCTTGCAGCCGCCGCGATTCCAGTTGGTCCCCTGCCCGAAGTGAGCTTGAGTTCTTTGGCCGCTGCAAGAATTTTGTGGGCGATTTCTTCAACTTTCCCCTGCATAGTAAGTTGGTTGGAAAACTTTGTTATGTATTGGCTTGGCCTCAACGGCGGAATTGAATAGTTTAGTTCCCTTATTAGAAAACGGTAACTTCTACCAACTTCTTTCTTGTTCACGGTTGAAGCTTGAGCGATTTCGTCTAGGGTGCGCGGTAAACCGCATTGTCTGCATGCTAAGTAAAGTGCTGCTGAAGTAACACCTTGAATTGACCTGCCTCTGATAAGACGCTCTTTGACAGCTTTCCGATAGATGACTGAGGCGGTTTCAAGAATGTTCTTTGGAAGATTCAGGTTGTTGGATATCTTTGTTATTTCAGAAAGGGCAAACGCTAAGTTTCGTTCTGTTGCGTCTGAAACCCTGATGCGTCTCTGCCATTTTCTAAGACGATAAACCTGTGCTTTCTGCCCTGGCGAGAGACTTTTACCGTAGATGTCTCGGTCATGCCAATCAATGGTCGTTGACAAACCTTTATCGTGAATCGTGTAAGTTAATGGTGCTCCAACCCTTGTTCTTTTCGACCTCTGTTCATCATCAAACGCCCTCCATTCCGGTCCGCGGTCAGCTATTTTCTGCTGCACTACAATACCGCAGTCCATGCAAACTATTTCCGCTTGCTCGTAATCCCGCATAAGACGCGTGCTACCGCATTCAGGGCATGACTGGATCTTGGGGGGTTCTGGTTTTGCAGATGGGTCAGATTCTTCATGTATCTTGCTGTCTCCAATCATTCATTTTAGCGCCTCTTTATCTTCGAGAGAAGCAAGTACACTGGCTTATTCAATAGTTTAACCGGTTCATTTATTGTGGGCTTAACCACTGCATAAGGAGCAGACACTGGACCTATAATATCGAAAACTTTGCCAACTACGGTGAGGTTTTCATCAACAACTTCTGTCCCGATTTTTGGGACTTTTTCGGCCTTTACTATAACGTTTTTGGATGGAGTTAAGGCCCGCACTCTTCCCAATTTTTGCAAACTGCGCCATTCCCCTCTCGAAAACATGTAGGTGACCGTAGATGTTTATTTAAAGCTTTCTAAAGTCTTTATAAGGCTCACGCTAAATACAGGTGTTTTCGCGTAGAAAGCTTCTTAAAGAAGAAGTGTGGATAAAACTGTGCCTTAAAAGGGTGAGGCTAATATGTCCAAACCGTTTTATGTAAAATATGAAGTACCGAAAGAAATCGTAGATGCAGCCTATGAAGCCCTATCCATTGCTTCTAAATCAGGAGTAGTTAGGAAAGGAACTAACGAAGCGACAAAAGCTGTTGAACGAGCTCAAGCAAAACTTGTCATAATAGCAGAAGATGTTGATCCACCGGAAGTAGTTGCACATTTGCCGCTTCTCTGCGACGAAAGAAAAATTCCGTACGTTTTTGTCCCCGAAAAAATCAAGCTAGGCAACGCATTAGGCATAGACGTTCCTTGCGCAGCAGCATGCATACTCAAAGAAGGCGAAGCCACAGGATTAATCAAAGAGATCATCACTCGGATTGACCAGGTTAAACGAGGATCTCAGTAATGAGCAAAGAATCAGCTGAAGAACTTATTCCGTCTGAAGTTATACAAATCATAGGTCGCACAGGCGTTACTGGCGAAATCACTCAGGTTCGAGTGCGCATCATGGAAGGCAAAGACAAAGGCAGAATCATAACACGCAACGTTAAAGGACCAGTGCGAGTGCAAGACATTCTAATGCTGAGAGAGACAGAAAGGGAAGCAAAGAAAATCACCAGGTAAATTGTGTAGGAGAAAGATTCTATGCCGAAAAACCGCAAATGTTCGTTCTGTGGAGCTGATTTCCCAGCTGGCACAGGGATGATGTACGTTAAGAACGACGGATCAATTCTATGGTTCGATTCTGGCAAATGCAAGAAAAGCTCCTTACTTTTCAAACGCGACGCACGCAAATTAAAATGGACCAAATACTTCGGTAAAGAAGAGAAAGGCAAAGGTTAAACTGAGCCGTCTCGTTCCACCCATTTTTTCACATCCTATCGTTATTCGGATTTCGACTTAAAGCTTATTTTCCAGTCGTCTGCATTCTCGGTTTGGTGCTTAAAAAAGTGCCTGTATTCCGTACAAAGAAAGAAGCGTTCGAATGGTTGAAGAATGGTAGAAAAACAATTGATGTTAGAAAAGGTGTGCCGTGGCGTGGAGAGAATGCGGTTTACCTTTGTGGTCGAAATGTTCTGCGATTGAAGATATCTAAGAGGGAAATGGGAAGGATTGAAGACGTTGTTCGATCCGACAATTACAGGCTGATTATTCCTTCTGCAGGAACTATCGATGAGGCGGTTGATTATTTGCGCCGGCTCTACTGTGGCTACGACGGTGTTTTTACAGCGTATCATGTTTTTTCACTTACTGAAAAATGAGGCTTCTGGAAAGGAAACCGGACGGAAGTTCTGAATTGTTGGAACCTTTTATGTAACTTTTTTACTATTTTAGTAAAAAATATAATGAAAACGTAATATTTAAATATAATCAACGCGTGATTGTTTCAGCCAAAATGAGGAATCCGGAATGGTAAAATTTAGCGGCTGTTATACTGCCTTAATAACTCCTATGACGTCTGATCGTCAAGTCGATTACGAAGGATTACGTCAACTAGTAGATTTCCAAATAGATCAAGGCGCAAAAGGAATCCTTGCAGTCGGAACGACCGGCGAAAGCCCAACCTTAGAATGGAGCGAACACAACAAAGTAATCGAAAAAATACACGAGTTCGCAAGCCAAAGAGTCTTAACCATCGCTGGGACGGGAAGCAACTCAACTCAAGAAGCCATCGAAGGCACAGAACATGCTCAACGAACAGGCGTCAAATGCGTCCTACTTGTAGATCCATATTATAACGGTCCAAGCTCATTGGAGATTCGAAGGGAATATGTTGAGCCCATCGCAAAGCAGTTTCCAGAAATCCAGATTATTCCATACATTATCCCGGGAAGAACGGGAACGCAACTCCTCCCGCAGGACCTCGCTGTTCTCCACCATCAATACCCAAACGTCAGTTGTGTAAAAGAAGCAACTTGCGATTTGAAAAACGCTGAGTTGACGAGACAGTTCTGTGGCGAAGACTTCGATATTTTATCCGGCGATGATGACAAAACCTATACCATGATGATTTCGCCAGACATTTCGGCTAGCGGAGTCATTTCAGTTGTCTCTAACGTCGCCCCAAGCTCGGTCGTCGACATGGTTCACTATTTGCTGGATGGAAACGAGGAAGCTGCCAGCGTGATTGCACAAGCGCTCCAGCCGCTGTTCAGCATAGTTACAGTGAAGACACAGGAACAGACACCTTACGGCGCCGTATCTAGCAAAGCACGAAACCCGCTGGCCTACAAAACGTTGATGAATATATTAGGGATGCCCTCTGGTCCATGCAGGCAGCCTCTAGGAAAAATGACCCGCAATGGCTTAGAAGTGGTCCTCACCAACGCAAGAAAAGTCTACGAGAAAAACCCTGAAATTCTCCAACCTATCGCAGACTACTTTAACGTGGACTTGAAAGACCGATTGTATAATGAACGCTACTTGGAAGGCCTCTTCTATGCTTAAGTTATGCATAGCTGGCGCGGCAGGCAGAATGGGCAACGCTATCATGGCCGAAGCGGCAACCAAAGGTCACCAGATCGTAGGAGCAATTGAAGCGCCCAATAACCCTTGCATTGGCAAAACCCTAAGAGAACTGGGCTTCCACAATTCAACCACAGAAATTATGGGACCAGACAGGCTCAAAGAAGCTGTTCAAAACGCAGACACCTACATCAGTTTCACATCGCCAGCCGCCGAAATGATAAACATTCCTATCGTTGTTAATCTTCGAAAACGCATAATCTTAGGAACAACAGGGTTCACCCCAGAACAGAATAAGGAAATCGTTGCTACAATGTCAGGCAAAACTCCAGCAGTCTTCTCACCAAACTACTCTGTAGGCGTCAACATACTCTTCAAGTTGGCAGAGTCTCTGAAGGCTTTTCCAGAAGGATACGACTTCAGCATAAATGAAATACATCACATCGGCAAGAAAGATGCTCCAAGTGGAACAGCCAGAAAACTTGGGGAAATAGTAGCTAACACCCGGGGCTACACCAAAGTTGTTTCTGGGCGCGAAGGAATAAGCCCACGCCAACCCGGAGAACTCGAAATCACGGCGTTGCGTGCAGGCGGAGTCCCAGGAATCCACGACTTGGTGGTTGCTGGACCCTACGAAATGCTGCGAATAGAGCACACAGCGTTTTCACGCAACGTTTTTGCGCAAGGTGCCGTTTACGCGGCTGAATGGCTAAGCAGGCAGAACGAGCCAATGGTCTACAGCATGGCTGACGTGCTAGGCTTATCTTAAAGGCGGGAAATCTTGGTTCGAGTCGTTGTTAAGTTCGGAGGCGCTGATTTATCTTCTGGGGAAAAAATCCAGCGCGCGGCCAAGTTTCTGGCGGATGCACATTTTGGCGAAGTTGTTGTTGTGGTTTCTGCCATGGGTAAAACGACGGACAGTCTTACCGAAGCAGCCAGTTGGATCGGGGTAGGTGACGCTGATTGGGCAGAGATAATATCTACGGGAGAGAGGACAAGCGCCCGTATTTTCTGTGCAGCTCTCAGGGCTCAAGGACTAGAAGCTGAAGTGTTCGACCCAGCAAACGATAACTGGCCTATCGTTACTGACCAAAACTTCCGTAACGCAACACCCGACTTAGAGAAAACGGCATCTTTGACAGCAAAGTTTCTGACACCACTTTTAGGTAAGATTATTCCGGTGGTGTGCGGTTTTCTTGGAAAAGACCCGCAAGGCAAAGTGACCACTCTGGGAAGAGGGGGAAGCGACACAACGGCAATGCTTCTTGCTCGATGCATATCCGCTGACCAAATCATCCTTGTAAAAGAAACAAGTGGAGTTCTATCAGCAGATCCCAAAATAGTCCCAAACGCAAGACCACTGGAAAAGCTAGAGATACACGAAATGTTCGATTTAGCCCAAGGCGGAGCAAAAATCGTCAAGGCAGGAGCTCTAAAATATAAACTGCCTAACCAGACCCTCAGGGTAGTAGACTTTAGCTCGAGCAACCTATCCAAGGGCGGCACAGAAATCACTGGCTTCTTCAACATTAACTCCGCTGAAACTTTGACGCAACAGGGGTTAATTGCGGTAAGCATTGTTTGCGAAGTTAACACGCAAAACATCCGAGAAGTCTTTTCGGTGCTCAGGGAAAAACCAGTTTATGGGGTCAGTTCAGGAAGAAAATCGGTAACGGTCTTCACCACAGACGGCGATGTTGCTCAAATTCTAAACCAACTACACAGCATAAAAGACTTCAAAGCTGTGAGCCACAGAGAAAACGTCGCTATGATCCAAATCAGCGACCCTGACTTCATTGATTCGCCAGGCGGCATCGCAAAAATAGCTAATGCCTTAAGTCAGGCGGGAATCAACATTATAGAGGTTACAACGAGCAAGGCAACCATTAATGTTTTTATCGAAGAAAAAGAAATCAAAAGAGCAAAGGAAGCAATAAAAAATGTCGTCTAAGCGTAAAGTAGCAGTCTTAGGTGCAACGGGAGCCGTAGGACAAAGGTTCATTCAGCTACTTCAGGGACACCCGTGGTTCCAAATTGAAGTACTTGCCGCTTCAGAGCGGTCAGCAGGCAAAAAATACGGCGAAGCTTGCACATGGGTTATGGAATCGAACCTGCCTAAAGATATTGCAGAGATGCCTGTGGTAAACGCCGACGTCGAATCCGTCGAGAAGGCAGGCGATGTGGACTTGATATTTTCTTCGTTGCCAGGTGATTTAGCTGGTCCAGTTGAGTCACAGTTCGCGGCGCTTTTCCCTGTTTTCAGCAAGGCAAGTGCACATAGAATGGAGAAAGATGTGCCATTGCTCATCCCAGAAATCAACCCCGAACACGTCGAGTTGATAAAGGTGCAGCAGAAGATGCGAGGCTGGAAAGGCTTCATATCGACAGATCCTAACTGCAGCACTATACAGCTAGCAGTAACCCTAAAGCCCCTGGTAGAATTTGGCTTAAATCAAATCATAGTTTCAACCATGCAAGCGCTCAGCGGCGCAGGATACCCAGGGGTGGCTTCATTGGACATAATCGACAATGTAGTTCCGTTCATTTCAGGCGAAGAAGAAAAAATGGAAGCCGAAGCCCTCAAAATTCTGGGCACATTCGACGGCAAAGCAATTCAGAACGCTGACTTCAAGCTTAGCGCAAGCTGCAACCGAGTCAATGTGAAAGACGGACATTTAGAATCGGTATTCATCAAAACAGAATGCGACCCGTCAGTAGAGGAAATTGAAGCTGCGTTCGCAAACTTCAAAGGCGAACCCCAAAAACTCAAGTTGCCCTCCGCACCTAAGCAGCCTATTGTGGTTCGCCACGAAAAGAACAGGCCTCAACCACGTTTTGACCGCGACACTGGCTGCGGGATGAGTGTTGTGGTCGGCCGGATACGAAAGGATCCAATAATGACCTTCAAGTACATGTGCCTCGGCCATAACACAGTTCGGGGTGGTGCAGGAGCAGGAATTTTAAGCGCTGAACTCTACGTTGCTAAAGGATTAGCGTAGGCTTCGGAGTAACGCAGATAAAAGTGGGTGGAATAGATGGTTAAGGCAAAAAAGTTTCGCGAACCCTTAGAAGACCGTAAAGGCAGCTTATTCTTTGATGGGGTATCCGTTAAGGAGCTAGCTCAGAAATATGATACTCCACTTTACGTTGTAAGCGAGAAACGGATCAGAGACAACTATAATCGGGTTTTTGACGCCTTAACTAGCAGCTACAAGTACCTACGGGTCTACTACGCAGCAAAAGCCAACTCGAACCTCACCGTTCTCAAAGTTTTGCAGTCGCAAGGCGCATACCTAGACACTGTAAGCCCAGGCGAAGTTTTCATGGGCTTGGTTACCGGATACACCCCAGACCGCATCATGTTCACAGGAACCAGCGTCCGAAACGACGAGCTAAAAATGCTGGCAGATGCAAACATCACAGTAAACATTGATTCGCTCTCCGAAATTGAGAGACTGCTTAAAATTGGGGTTCCGCAGGTTCTTTCGGTTCGAATCAACCCAGAAATCGGCGCTGGACATCACGAGCATTGCATAACGGCGGGCCCAGACTCTAAATTCGGGCTCTGGGAAGAAGAAGCAATTCAGGCTTACGCTATTGCGAAGAGAGCAAGAGTGGAACGCTTCGGCATTCACATGCATATTGGCTCAGGCATCCTAGATGTAGAACCTTATGTGCAGACAGTCGAAAAGCTGCTAAGCATCGCCAAGCGAGTTCATGACGAAGTGGGTGTGAGCTTCGATTTCATCGACATAGGTGGCGGCTTCGGGGTTCCATACAGCCCCGAAGACAAAGATTTTGATTGGGCAGCCTTCTCCAGCAAAGTGGTCGGGCCCTTCAAAAGCAAAGTGGCTGAGTACGGTTTGGGCAAACCTTACTTGTGCGTGGAGCCCGGAAGGTATCTTGTCTGTGACGCAAGCATTCTTCTAACCACCGTTAACACCGTGAAGGTAACGCCGTCCAAGAAGTTCGTCGGCGTAGATGCTGGCTTCAACACGCTCATCCGCCCTACAATGTACGGCTCCTACCATTCGATAGTCGTCGCCAACAAGCTGGGAGCAACGAACAAAGAAACTTACGACGTAGTGGGCCCAATTTGCGAGTCAGGGGACGCTCTAGCCAAAAACCGTGAGCTGCCCGTGATCGAAGAAGGAGATGTACTTGCTGTTTTGAACGCAGGCGCTTACGGTTTCAGCATGAGCTCGCAATATAACGCGAGACCTAGAGCCGCCGAAGTCATGATTAGGCAAGGCAAACCAACTGTCATTAGGGAACGGGAGCAGCTTGACAACTTAACCGCTAACCAACGCGTGGAAGAGTCCTCTTGATGCGGTTTTGGAAGATGCATGGCTTAGGTAACGACTATATTGTAATCGACAACAGGGACAACGACATTAACAGCCTCCAAGCTTCGGATTTAGCAAAACATCTTTGTGAACGCCGCTTTTCAATTGGTGCAGACGGGCTACTCTTGCTTTCAGAGTCTAAATCGGCTGACGCCAAGATGAGGATTTTCAACGCTGACGGATCCGAAGCTGAGATGTGCGGCAACGGAATAAGATGCTTTGCCAAATACTGCTGCGAAACCGGCGTCGTTAAGAAAAAAGAGTTCTCTGTTGAAACTCTCTCAGGCGTCAAACTTGTCACTCTAACAGTAAAAGGAAACGTTGTGGAAGCTGTCAAGGTTGATATGGGCAATCCTAATTGGGAAAGAAACTCTCTACCGATGGTCGGGAAAGGCATCTGCCTAAACGAAAACTTGGACGTTGACGGAGAAGTCTTCAAGGTCACCTGCCTTTCAATTGGCAACCCACACTGTGTCATATTCGTCGACAACGTTGACAATTTCCCAGTTAAAGAAATCGGATCAATAATTGAAAATAACAAGGTTTTTCCAAAAAGAACTAACGTCGACTTCGTCCAAGTCTTGAGCACAAGCCAGCTTAAAATTCGGGTTTGGGAACGTGGCTGCGGAGAAACCTTCGCTTGCGGGACGGGAACCTGCGCCTCGGTAGCTGCCGCAAACAGGCTTGGAAAAGTTGGGGATAAAGTTACAGTTCAATTGTTAGGTGGTTGTCTGAAAGTTGAAGTAGATGCTGGAAAGCTTTTCTTGAGCGGAGAAACAAAGAAAGTTTTTGAAGGAACCCTGTTTGACGAGGCATAGACATGACGTTTGACTACGCTGAAAGAATTAAACGGTTACCGCCATACTTGTTTGCTGAAATTGAAAAAAACATTAAAGAAAAGAAGGCGCAAGGAGTCGACTTAATTTCCCTAAGCATCGGTGATCCCGACTTGCCGCCGCCACAATTCATTATTGAAACGTTCAAGCAAGAGGCAACTAACCCTAAGAACCACAACTACTCGTTCAGCCAAGGCGAACCAGACTTCCGGGAAGCAGTCGCAAGCTGGTACAAGGAGCGGTTTAATGTTGATTTAACACAAGATCAAGTAGTGGCTCTTTTAGGCTCAAAAGAAGGTCTAGCAAACATCGCCCGAGCATTTATAAATCCAGGAGATCGCGTTTTAGTCCCTGACCCAGGCTACCCAGTCTACGCTAACGGGAGCACAATCCTCTGCGACGGTACGGTGATTCCGATGCCTCTTCTGGAGAAGAACAGTTTCCAACCTGACTTCGAATCCATCGATGCCAAGAGCGCAAAGATGATGTTCCTTAACTACCCTAACAACCCTACTGCAGCCACTGTCGACAAGAAATTCTTGAAGAAAGCCGTGGACTTCGCGAAAGACAACAACATAATTCTCTGCTACGACAACGCTTACTCGGAAATAACCTATGACGGATACAAGGCACCCAGCATCCTGGAAATTGATGGTTCCATGGACGTTGCCGTCGAGTTCCATTCTCTCTCGAAAACCTTTAACGTGACGGGCGACCGCATCGGCTTCGCTGTGGGAAATAAGCGCCTTGTGGGCGGCTTAGCCAAAGTCAAATCACAGATAGATTCGGGACCACCAGTCTACACACAAAAAGTCGCGGTCAAGGCCTTAGCATCGTACAAGGGTAAAGAACCACCAGAATTCTTAAGAAAAAACAATCAAATTCTCCAGGAACGCCGCGACCTATTGATTGAAACCCTCTGCAAAATCGGTTACAAATGCGAAAAACCCAAAGCGACATTCTATGTCTGGGCAAACTGCAAAGGCGACTCAATGAAGTTCGCAACTAAACTGCTTGATGCTGGAGTGGCTGTGACGCCGGGAGTTGGCTTTGGGAAATTCGGCGAGGGCTACGTGAGGATAACTTTTACGCAGCCGAAAGAACGCATAATTGAAGCCTGCGAAAGAATAAGCAAGGCTTTCTAACTTCTTTCCAAAACCTTGTTTTAGTTCTAAGGCAGGTTGCATTTTGGGCTGCCATGACTGGATGACGCAATAGTGAAAAAGCAGGAAAAATTCGGCTTGATAATACAGTATATATTAAATATGTGACGTATTAACTAAAGAGTTGTAAGTATGTTGGTGGCATGACTATGGAACGCAGAATAATGTCGTTAGGCAGATCCTCAATGGTGATTTCTCTTCCAAAAAACTGGATGACACTAAACGAACTAAACAAGGGAGATGTCGTTTCGTACGCAATCCAACGCGACCGATCATTAGTTGTTTATCCAGGGGCTGAGAAAAAGTCGCAGCCCAAAGAGACAACAATTAAGATAGGACACAGCGATGATGAAACATTAATAACGCAAAAAATCATTGGGTCATTCTTGAACGGGTATTCGGGAATCACGCTTATAGCAGAAAAAATCCTCTCTGTTCCTCAAAGGAAAGCTATACGGTATATCGCAGGTCGGCTTTACATGAGAATAATGGAGTCGGATTCAAGAGGAGTTTACCTTCAAACGCTAACTGATGAATCAAAAGCTTCACTTGACCAAGCAGTGCAAAGAATGCATCTGATATCCTACTCCATGTGCGAGGATGTTTTCACAGCTCTGAAGAACAACGACGTCACACTTGCAAAATCTGTTTTTTCACTTGATGACGATGTCGATCAATTCCACTTCCTCATCCTCAGAATACTACGAAACGCGGCTCAAAGTCCAGTTCTAGCAAACGAACTGCGTTTGGACCCGCTTGACTGCATGGACTACCAATACCTCTCCGTGCTCATTGAACATGCCGCAGACTACGTGGCCGATATAGCCAAACACATCATCATGATAGATGGAACAGGAGAAAAAATACCCTCCAACTTGTTGGAGCTTATAGTCGATGAAGGAACGGAGGTAGTCGATTTATACATTAAAGCCGTCAACGCTTTCTTCCAACACGACCCTGACTTTTCAGTTGAAATAATGAAACAAACCAAGAGAATTGAAAAACTAGATCAGGAAATAGCAAGCACAACTTTCATAAGCAACAAGAAACCCGAGTTGATTTGCGCGGTATGTTCGATCCGAGAGGACATAAAAAGAATTGCTTTCTATGCAGCAAACATCGCGGAAGTTACCGTGAACCACGCGTTCAAAGTTCCTACATAAAAAAGACATAAAAAAGAAAGATACCCTATGCGGGTTTCTTCATCGATTGATAATTCAGCGTCATTGCCAGCTTCGAAGGTAGTAGATCTTTTTCCAACATTTTTCTTGCCATTGGTAATGCTACGTTAAAGTTATAGACTTCTTTTCCGTTGCTTCGTGCATCTCGCAGCATTTCTTTCTCCACTTTGTGTTTCAAGTCGCCTACGCTTAGAGCGCCGATTACGAATATGCCAGGTAGCATTTCTTTCATGTCATCTTTGAGCTCGATTCCTTCTACGCCGAAGGGTGGAACCGCGTTTATGTCAAGTAGGAGCTTCATGTGTTTTATGTCTTTGAGCATTTCTTTGTCGATGATGCGGACGCCTTTGACTCCAGCGCACATGATTACATCAGCCTTCTCTATGATCTCGATTTTTGAAGCTGGTGTCGGAGCGAATACGCCTTGTACTTGAACTCCATGGTCTTTGGCAAGTAGCTTCCCAATGCTTTCTGCATGCTCTTTTCCGTCAGCGCGTTTCGGGTTCAGGCTGGCAATCATAACTTTGCAGCCCATTTTAGCGAGAAGGACTGCTGCGATTTGGCCGACTGCACCGGTTCCCATGATGGCGCATGTTTTGTCTTTTAGCTCGCCAAGTTTGTATGTGACCAATGCGTTTTCTGCTTTTGCAACCATTGCTGCTGCGGTGGTGTAGGCGCCTGCTGGGTCAATTATTATGCTTGTTTTGAATGGTGGGAACATTGAGTCTTTTACTGCTTGAAAGACTTCTTCGCTTCGTTCAGCGTTTTTTCCGCCGATCATGAAAGCTGTGTGTTTAACTCCTTTGGGTCCTCTGGAAAGCAAGGCATCTTGAGTGATGTTTTTTGCGTCTTCCGGATTTACGTTTTCGTAGGGTATGACTGCGTCGTAGCCGACGTCGTAAGCCATGCAGATGTCGAATGGACTTGCTTTAACGTCTGTGTCGATGTAGAATAGCAGGTATGGTGCTTCTTCTGCGCTTTTGCCCATTGTTGGTTTAACTTGGATTTGGATTGACTCCAACCAGTTTTCCATCTCGTGAGAGGAAGGTACTTCTGTGCTTGCTGCGATAACTTTCTTTGAGAGCTTCGCAGTCTCAACTTTTGCGTTCATTGATTCAAGTATCTGCTTTATGCCGGTCATGTGCTCGGGACTGCAGATATGAAGACAGGTAATTTCTTCTTTGCCTTTGATTTCTCTTGCGTGATTCAGAATACCCATTGCTAGCCAGCTCTCTCTAATCGAGAAGTTTACTTCTCTTTGATGCTCTTCTATCTCGAATTGGAGACTTTGACCGAGAGCGATCAAGTATTCTTTTTCCATTGACTCGGTTTTTTGCTTTGGCAGATTGTCCAAAGCTTTTAACAAGTCATTTAGTGAGTTTATCTTCTTTGCGATAACGTCTCCGATGTAGTCTTTCGCGGTTGCGTCCATTTCTACAGCGAAGTATGGAATGTTGCTTTTGTGTAAAATGTCAGTGCTAATGCTTCCGTCGAAGTCTAATTTGGAACGGTTGCCCAGTTCATCGGTGACGAAGTCAACGTTGACTTTGCTAACTAGGTTTTCGAGAAATTTGTAGAACCCTATTGACGGCTTTTGCAATGCTTTGAGTGAGTTCGAGTTTGTTGGCGGCTCGGTTACCCAGAATTGTTCGTTGTATTCTTTTTCCAGCAGTAAGACGTTGAATTTCTTCTTTTCTAAAGGTTTTAGTTCGAGAGTTTCCATGTTTGTTAACCTCTGCCTTTCAGAAGAGAGCAACCGCGGATATATACTTAGCCGAAATACGCTATGTAAAGTTATATATGGTATATACACATAGCCAACTTCGAATATATCTGCATATACCGCACATACAGAATGTTTGAAGCTTCATAGAGTTGGGGATTAAATCTAATAGTCTTAATTTTTTTAGGCGTATGCTTGCTCACCTGTATATGCAAAGTGTATATGCAAATTGTATATGCATCGACCCGACCGGTCGGCTTGTACACACAAGAGAGAACCTACCTCCTCGGCCGGAGACCTTTCTGATTTGATTTTCGAATACTGTGGCAGTACATCATCCGTACCCGCCTTGGATATGGACACTTGAAAGGATTTTAAGAAAAGAAAAGTTAGGAAAAGTTTAGGGATTGTTTTGGCTATAGCTCTCCTCATCAAAAATCGGTTGTGCCATCAGCTTAGTCTTATATTTCAGCTTCCCGTCCTTCGCGTGAGGCTTCCTCAACAGTTCATCAGTGTACTTCTCGATTTCCCGCGCTTCTTCAGCTAGCTTAGCGGCTGCTTGAGCTACCTCGTGGGCGGAGGCCACCAATGGAATGTATTTTTCGTGTTCTTTCTCCATGAAGCATGCTAAGGTGTTTATGTCGGCGACTTTCTCAGCCATTCCGTAGGCTGCGATTGCTTTAGCTTTCGCGTAGGGGTTGTTAAAGAAGTTTTGATCTCTAATGGTTGTAATGTCGATAACCAGCTTGGGCAGTATCGGAGGCAATCCGGCTTCGATTGCATAGATGACTTTGTCAATCTCCTGGTACACAATCCTGTAGACGCCTGTTATTGCAAGGACTTTGTTTATGTTTGAGTTAAAAATTGCCATTTCAATTGGGTCTAAAAACTCTTTTCTTGCCCCGATAAGCGGGTCACCTGTGATTATAATGTAGCCTAGACCCTGTTTTTCAATGTCTCCTTTAACACGTTTGCCGGGAGAATCGGTTATAACAATTCCAGGCAACTTCCTGCTTGCCACTGCTTCCCGTGCTTTAGAGGGCCCAGGCAACGCGGTGTTAGGCGAAATTATAACCATGACTTCAGGATTAAATTCAAAGATTTTAGGCAGGGCTTCTTCGACATCGTCGGCTCCCATCTTTGAACCCGTCGTTACAGTACGAACCTTGATGTCTTTTCTGTCAGCTAACTCATCCAATAGAAGCTCGAGACAAGGTGACGTCCCTATGTTTCCACACTTGAAAATTCCAATCTTTCTCGGAGTCGGTTGTTGTTGCATTTCTGACAATTTGAATTTACCCCTTATTTAGTAGGAATTTTATGTTTGTTGAGCATTTAAAAGTTGTCATATTCGATATTTTTGGGAAAACGATTGAATTGATTTTGCCGATCTATGGTTTTTGGGTTGAAGAACGGGTGATTGAGAACCCGCGCTAAAAGGTCAAGTAAAGGTCAAGCTTGATTTGTTATGAAAAAGTTGGTTGAAATCGAGAAAGAGGCATTTTGTTCTAAGAGCCATATAGGAGGGAGCTGTCAACCGTAATTTTTTAATAACATCACCCTCAAAGGTGTATTCAGATAAACTTTGAACGAGGATCATGCATTTGTCTTTACATGAAAATTTAGAGAAGCTTTCGAACGCTTGCGGTGTCACGGGCAGGGAAAGCGAGGTTCGTGAGTTAATGATTAGACTCATGACGCCTTATGTTGACGAAATAGTTGTTGATAAACTTGAAAACGTGGTGGGCATCAAGAAAGGGAAAGAAAAGTCGACTAAAATAATGCTTGCCGCTCACATGGATGAAATCGGGTTAATGGTGAAGACAATCACTAAAGATGGCTTTTTACAGTTCGCCAAGATGGGCGGAATTGATGACCGCATCTTGCCCGCTCAAATGGTTACAGTCTTTTCTAAAAGAGGCTCTTTCCCAGGCATAATCGGCTCAAAACCGCCCCACATCCAAAAAGAGGAAGAACGCAAAAAAATTATCACATCGGACGAGCTCTTCATTGATGTGGGAGCAGAAAACCGCGATGATGCTTTAGTGATGGGAGTCGCAGTGGGCGATCCAGTTGGTTTTAACATAAAATATGTACCGTTAGGTAGAGATGTTGCAATAGGCAAAGCTTTCGATAACCGAGCAGGCTGTGCCGCGATGGTTGAAACGCTTAAGCTGTTGGGAAAGACCGATTATACTGTCTATGCTGTCGGAACTGTTCAAGAAGAAGTAGGTTTGCGGGGCGCCGGCGCGGCAGCTTTCAATATTGACCCTGATGTGGCGATAGCTCTCGATGTAACGATAGCAGGCGATGTCCCAGGGGTAAGAGAATATGACGCAAGCGTCAAAATGGGAAATGGTCCTGCAGTAACAATTTCAGATTCGGGTTTGATTACTCACCCGAAGGTTCTGCGTTGGCTTTTGGATTCGGCGGGCGAAGAAAAAATTCCTTTCCAAATTGAAACAGGATTGATGGGTTCAACGGATGCTGCACGCATTTCCCTAACAAGGCAGGGAATCCCAAGCGGCAACATATCGATTGGAACACGTTACATCCACAGTCCGGTTGGGATGCTAAGCTTGAAGGACATTGAAAACTCGGCGAAACTCACCGTTGCAGCCATACAAAGGACCTCGCGATACTTTTAAGCCCCTAGGCTTTCATCGAAAGTGTTTTTAGCTCTTCAACACCATTGATTAGATAGTGACGCGCTAAAATGGATGCTCCTCAAAAATTCGCCGGAAAATTTGAGTTCTTAGAACACACTGCTGACGTCTACATTCGAGCTTTCGGGAAAACGATGGAGGAAGCTTACTCAAACTCTGCGCTTGCAATGTTTGAGGTTATGACTGACACTGACAAAATAGCTCAAACCAAGCAGGAAAACCTGGAGGTGGAAGCGGAAGACCAATATGCGCTGCTTTACAATTGGCTGGAAATCCTGCTTGTAAAGTTCGAAACCGAAGGGATGTTTTATTCAAAATTTGAAATAACCGACTGGAAAGAAACCGAAGAAAACTTCGCGTTTAAAGCAAAAATTTGGGGGGAAAAATATGACGCTCGGAAGCACCCTCAGAAAGTCGGCGTTAAAGCTGTGACTTACCATAGAATGATGATTATTAGAGAAAAGGACAGCGCTGTTTTAGAGTTTATTTTGGATATTTAGACGAATTTTCGTTTTTTCAGTTCCTCAATCATGTTATCAACAACTGGTTCTGGCGGCTGATCAAGATTAGTGGTTTTGGAGATTACAAAGGGCACTTTCTTCTTCTCAAAGTACTCCAGCAGAGGCTTTGCCTGCTCCTTGTAGACTTGAAGCCTTTTCTTTATGACTTCAGGATTGTCGTCTGAACGTTGATACAGTGAGCCGTCGCATTTGTCGCAGACTGCTTCAATCTTCGGCTTGAGGAAGCGAGTGTTGTAGACGGTTCCGCAATTGCGGCATATCCTGCGACTAGAGAGGCGTTCTATGATTATCCAGTCGGGAACGTCAAGCATCAGAATAACGTCAATTTTGGTTACGGCTTCTAAGGCTTTAGCTTGTTCAAATGTGCGTGGGTACCCATCCAGAATGAAGCCTTTTCCTTTTGGAATCTGGCTTAAACGTTCTTTTAGCACCTCTGTCACTATTTCATCCGGAACCAAAAGCCCTTTTTCCATGTAAGCCTTAACTTTCCTGCCCAGTTCCGTGTCTTTCTTGATTAATTCGCGGAAAATGTCGCCTGTCGCGATTGTTTCAATGCCAAGTTTTTCATGGAGCCTACTTGCATAGGTGCCTTTTCCTGCGCCTGGCGGCCCAAACATAACAGCATTCAATATTCTCTTTGCCCCTCAGTTAGACTCTTGCATAAAGAGCATTCGTGTAATAAGTTTTTTGGGTTCTAGCTTTTACAGAAAAGTTTATGCTAACACGGGCGACTAACAAACGGTCAAGGTGAGGATAATGGACACTAGAATGATTGGGAAAAACCTGTACCAAATTGACTTAGAGACTGGCGGATTCAAAAACCTCATATGTAGCTATGTTTTCAAAGGCACAAAAGTCACCCTTATCGAGTCAGGTCCCACCTCTTCAGTGCCCAAGCTTATCGAGGGACTAAAAGACCTAAAAGTGAACTTTGATGACGTTGAATATATCGGGGTCACCCATGTTCACTTGGACCACGGCGGCGGCGCAGGCACACTGCTAAAAGTTCTTCCAAACGCAAAAGTACTCGTGCATCCAAGAGGAATGCCGCATCTGGCTGACCCAACAAGGCTCTGGAAATCGGCTCAGCACGTTTTGGGGTATGTAAGCGAAATCTTCGGCAAGCCAGAACCAGTTCCCAAAGAACGCCTAATACCCGTTTCAGAAGGCTCATTTGATTTGGATGGCGATGGCAAACTGGAGGTTTTTGAGACGCTGGGTCATGCTTCACACAGCCTTAGCTTTTTTGAAACTTTAAACGGCGGGGTGTTTCCTGGAGATGCCGCAGGCACTTACTTTCCCGAGTTTGATGCTGTAATTCCAACGACGCCTCCGCCTTTCCGGTTAGATGTGGCATTGGCTTCTTTAGACAAACTAATCAGCATAAAACCCGTCGTCCTCTACTACAGTCACTTCGGCAAAGCCACTTCTGCCGTTCAACGGCTGCAAGATTACAGAATGCAGCTTCAGCTCTGGGGAAAAATCGCGGAAGAAGGCGTGAAAAAAAAGCAAAGCTTTGAGCAGATATGTGAAAGTATAGTGCGGGAAGATAAAATTATGAATCGACTTGCCAGCTACCTAATTGCACACCCAGTTTACTCAGTGACTGCACTCGGGAACACTGTCAGGGGATTTGTCGATTATGCAAAAGCAATTCAAGAATAGCCGACCCTTAAATCAGGTCAAGCAGTCGCCTGGGAAACTCGTGCAAGGATGAATTTCATAGACGAAAATTCCTGCTTTAACACTCGGGTCCTCTTCCATAATTTTTTTCGTCTCGTCAATTGACGCATCAAAAATCGCGACGCCTGAAACGTTGCTGTCATCAGAAACCCGGCAAACAATCGGCATGACCCCTTCCCTTCGGAGAACAAAATTCCTTCGCCCATGTTCCCAAACGATCCCTTTGGCGCCCGCAACGCTGCTGTTTGGTCCTTCTTTCAAAATTACGATACAGTAAGTTTTCGATTTAGTTAGCATCTTCTTCATGTACTCGTCAGTTATTTCAGCCATCGTTTTGATCCTCGTTGAGCTCAAAGCTAATAATGAATTCTTAATGTTTTAAGTTCTTGCTAGCTCAAACTCTTATCCACTGATCGATGGTCTTTGGTCACAACTGTTTTATTTGAGCAATGCCCCTTTTGAGTCTGGTGAATAGTTTTGGGTGAAAGCGAAAGCAGGTATGCGCCAGAACAAGTTCCGCTGGAAAAAATAAGCGATTATTCTTGGCGAATTCCAAAATACAAGGCTGGGATGCGTGTTCCCGGTATAGTTTTTGCCAACGAAACACTTTTGGAGAAAATGAAGACTGACAGAACCCTTTGGCAATGCTCAAACGTCACTTATTTGCCTGGAATCTACAAGCACGCGATAACGCTGCCTGATGGACATGAAGGCTACGGGTTCCCAATAGGAGGAGTCGCAGCAACAGACTACGAAAACGGAGTCATCAGCCCAGGCGGCGTCGGCTACGACATAAACTGTGGCGTACGGCTCTTGGCGACTACGCTCACAGAGGAGGAGATTCGACCTAAACTGGCGCCTTTGGCTGAAGCTATTTTCCGCAATGTGCCTTCCGGGCTTGGAAGCCGCCGAAAAGACCTTTCAATTTCCAGCAGCGAATTGGATCGTTTAGCGGTTGAAGGGGTTCATTGGCTTATCAAACGGGGCTTCGGGTGGCCTGAAGATGCAGACCACTGTGAAGAGAGCGGACGAATGCCTAATGCAAACCCCGACAAAGTCTCCCAAACAGCGAAAAGTCGAGGTTTAACGCAGATCGGCACGTTGGGTTCAGGCAACCACTTTTTAGAAATCCAAAAGGTAGACAAAATTCTCAACCCGAAAACCGCAAAGGCATTCGGAATAACCGAAGAAGGACAAGTAACTATCATGATTCACTGTGGATCGAGAGGCTACGGACACCAAGTCTGCTCCGACTACCTCAGAGTAATGGAGCATGCGGTAGCAAAATATAAAATCTCATTGCCAGACCGCGAATTAGCCTGTGCCCCTGGGAGCAGCAGTGAAGCCCAAGACTACGTTCAAGCGATGGCCTGTGGTGTTAACTATGCCTTCTGCAACCGCCACGCGATCATGCATTGGGTTCGCCAAAGCTTCCAACAAGTCTTCCATGAAAACCCAGAGAAGTACGGGTTGAAACTTGTTTACGACGTTGCACACAATATTGCAAAAGTAGAGACCCACAACATCGACGGTGCTGAAAAGAAGGTTTGGGTTCATCGCAAAGGAGCCACACGCGCTTTCCCAGCAGGGCACCCGGATGTTCCCGCAGACTACCGTAGCGAAGGGCAACCAGTCCTAATTCCAGGCAGCATGGGAACAAGCTCATGGGTGCTGGTGGGTTCTCAGAAAGCCATGGATTTGACGTTTGGGTCAACCGCGCATGGAGCGGGTAGGATGATGAGTCGATCAGCGGCGAAGAGGCAGTATTGGGGCGGAGACATAAAATCCGGTTTGGAAAAGCGCGGAATAGTAGTTCGCGCAGCAAGCGCCTCAGTTTTAGCTGAAGAAGCCGACCCAGCCTACAAAAACGTGGACATAGTAGCCGGCGTCAGCGACAAGGTGGGGATAGCAACGAAAGTGGCACGGCTTGTACCTATCGCGGTGGTTAAAGGGTAAGGCTTTAGCCTGCCAAATTTTTCTTTTTTATTTGTTTCGTTGGGATGAAGTTAAAAACACCACACGATCGTTTCGCCAGTTGGCTTCAAAAAGAGGCATGGGAAAGCTTTGTCAAGCGTAAACATTGCAGTTGCAACTGAAAATTAATATGTTTAAGAATCAAGTATTCTTTAAGCGACTTTTCTTTCGCTAAATGAAAGGTTGATTCGTCTTGAAGGATGAATGTGGCATCTGCGGCAGAGTTCTAAGAGTAACTTACATGCGTAAGTGTCAACGCTGCCAGAAACTGTATTGCCGCGACTGCATGGTGCCCGATGTTGCAACGGGCGACCCAACCGCAATGCTGTGCCTCCGCTGTGCCAGAAGAATCGTTTCGCCGCGGACCGTCTCCAAGTACGAGGGGCTTGAGCGCCACCTAAAGTTCAGAGCCGCCTTCACGAGTCAAGTGAAGTTGCCTTTTGCAAGAATCGATGGGTTAATCGGCAGCAACCTACCGATGAGCGCTTACCGAGATGCGGCGTGGTGGAGCAACACACCATCTAACGCCCACACCAAGGCTTGGTTGAACTCGGGGTGGGAAGTGCAGGAAGTAAACTTCAAAGAAGGCTACGCCACATTCAAAAAAGTTGCTAATATTCCATTTAAGAAAACCCGACAGAAAAAACTTGAAATAAACAAGCCGTTCACGCCTGTGCCAGTTCATGTTCCAAGGTCTAAGGTACCTTCTAAAACCAAAGTTTCCAAGCTATACGCCAGAATCAAAAACATGGAGAGACAGCGAACAGAGCCGCGTCAAATTAGAGGGCTTAAAGGCAGACCTCGACATTAGACAAACTTTTTAGGTTTATAGAAGCAACTTAATTCCCAATCTGAATGGTGCATCGTTTGCTCAGACGTACTTTCAACACAGAAATCGAAAAATCATATGCAGAAATCAAAGCCTCTTTTGTTTCGAAAGGCTGCAAAATAGTTTCTGAAGATGAACCCAAACACCTCCTAGTTAAGCAAGGGTCGCTTTGGGGAATGTTGCCCGAAACAGCCAAAAAAACCGTGGACGTCACTTTTGTCCCTGTCAACTCGCATACCCAAGTTACTGCTTCATCTCACATTAGCTCAGATTGGAAAAACATAACCATAATCGGCTGTGCCCTATCCGCTGTTCTCGCTAGTTTATGTGTGTGGATATCTCTTGATTTAACCGTATTTTTGAAGTCAGGTAAGGTTTCTTTTTGGAGCTGGTTAGCCTCGGTCAACGGCAACGTGGATGTTTCAGTAGCTCAAACTTTTATCAACCTGACCAAATCACTCGCCATTTTCCTTTCGGTCGTCATAGTTTTGGAAATCGTAGTAGCCGCCTACGCCTACAGAAAAATCGACAAATTCGCAAAGGAAACCTTAGACGCAGCATCGAAAAATGAAACAACTTCCGATTCTCATACTTAGTGAAATGTGTTTATGCTTCGACGATTTTTTTTCCGCATGTCTCGCAGTAAACCGCGAATGACTTGTTGGTTGAACCGCAGTAAATGCAAAACTTGCTTTTAGCCGAGACAGCCTCCTCCGCCTTCGGGATAGTTGGCTCAACAGGAACCATTTGCTGCGGAGTCGTTTTTGCCCCGATTTTTATCGGCTTAACGACCATAGCCATAGAGATGCCGATTGCCGCTATAATCAATACGAATAATATGGGGTTGTCTGAAATTAGATTCAGTGAAATGGGTTCAACTGGTTGAATTGTTGGTCCGGCGACGGTGGGCAAGGGCTGCATGGTTTGGTTTGGAGCAACATCCGGTGTTGCTTGTGGCGTGTTAGGGTTGTAAGGCGAGTATGATGGGTTCGGGGCGGCGAGCGATAGGGACTGGTAATTCACAATATATTGTTGGGTTGTATCTATCGGGTAGACGTAGGCGCCTACGCCGTCAAATTGTGATGGTAATTGGCCGACTGTGAATCCTTCGCCGGTTGTTTCGCAGTAATAGTAGTTTTGGTTGTTGTATGTCCAGTAGGTGCCACCAAGGTTGTTTCCTAGCACTCCTACCGCGAGATGGTCCGGAGGATTAATGTAAACCGCATCAAACCCCAGCATGAGCACTAACGTTGCAAAAAGAATTGAGTGGCTTTTGCAGTCGCCGATGTTGTCGTACAAGGTTTCAACTGGGAATCTTGGGTAATCTTGATAGCCTGTGCTGTTTAAGTCAGTAGCGTAAGGTATGCTTTGAACAAAGGCTAAGGCAAAGTTGACTTCCTGAACAGCGCTGTATCCTTCCTGGACAGCAGTTTCGTTTAGCCTGGTCACTAAGCTTTGCAGGTAAGGATCTTCGGTGGTTGTGAAGTATCCGAAGCCTGAAAGTTGAATATGTGATCTCACCGAGTCAGGAACCGAAACGTACGCTTGACATAGGCTCATAGGGATTGTAAGGTTCCAAGTCCAAGTTTCTCCCCCGTAGTTCCAGCTAAAATCGCGACTGTAATATTCGGTTTGCGTTTGAGCGCTAACCGCTGCAAAAGGCTGAATGACTGGGAAAATGAGAAAAAAAGCTAAAGCAAAAACAATTAAGAGGCTTAGCGGCTTAAGACGAGGCAGGGATCTACTCATTCACTTATCAACATCCGTTACATGAACAAGTCAAGCATTTTTAAAACTATTCCCAAATGACTTTCAACTACGAACTGTTGAACGCGTGTACCAAGTTGAAAAGCTGTAGGTACCTAACGCTAAAAGGCAAACAAGGATCAAAACCTTCGGAACTGTGAAGGCTTGAAGCATAGACAAAACCAAAAGAGCCACGGGAAGCGGAAGCAACAAGAAATAAACAAATCCCACAAACCCAATTCGGTTCCCAACGCTTTCTTTTTTTACAAAGCCTCTTCCGAAGAAAGCGCCTGCCAGCCTTCCGAAGCCGCTGGTGCAAGCTTTGCATCTGTAGCAGCTACTGCAGCCAAGCCTGCGCAAAATGACGTAGATTACGACTGCGTCCAGAATCAGGTAGAGCCAGCTGTAGATTATTGTGAAGAAAAGAACGCCAAAAAACGCGATGAAAACCCATGCAACAAGCGCAAGATTTCCCAGAACGGATAGTCTGCGAGTGAATTCGAGTTTTTCTTCGCTCAATGGCTTATCCCAATAATTTTAGGTTGAATCTCGCTTATTAGCTAGTCTGTTCTTCCACAAATCCACTTTGTGCTAGACTTCGAGTTGTTTAATGCCCAGCAAAGCTATTTTTGTTTGATTATTCCGTAGCTTTGCTTTTTCCAAGCATCCCTGAACTTGTTGTAGTAATCTACCGGCTGAAAAACAGGCGCGTAAACAAGCGGCCACTCGAGTCCGCATTTGCAGCAAGCATACACTTTCTTATTCTTAAGGTCTGCCAAAATCTGCAACAGTTCTTTCCGGCATTTTGGGCAATAATAAGGTCCATTAACCATTTGCTTCGCGTCTTTAGTCAGGACTTTAATTCGGCTACTTGGAACTTTACTTGTACCCTTTCCCATACCCATGGTCGCGACCAATCCACTGTACTAACCATCAAACCACAAAGATATACTATTCCATCTACGACGGATGGTTCCAACGGGAACAAAGCAACATTTTTCGTTATTTCTGCAGAGAGCCCAGAAAGTGTACGTTTTCCTATTAATCGACATCGCCATTTTTGACCGACAATATTCTACAGCTTAAGATTACCAAAATCGGTCTTTTACTGATAGTTAAGTTTCTTTTCTACACGGCTGGCGAGGGGAAAAAAGGTTTATGCTTTCTTCTATGGGCTTTCTTTCTTAACCTTTCTGTGGCATGATTTCCCTCGTTGGCTCGAATAAGAATTTGGGCAAAGCCGTTACCTCTTATTAATCTGAATCTAAAAGATCGATTCTTAGCTCTTCTCCTAACTTTTTGTACTTGCTTTCTTCTCCAATGTGCATATATTTTTTCTGAACTCATTATTTGAGCGCCTAGCAAACAAATAATTTGAATTATCCTTAGTTTTGTTTAATGATTGCTTAAAGATTTTGTCCCTCAATTTGGTCTCAAGTTTGAATAAGTCAGGGCAATCTTCTGAGTGTTCAAAACCAAACAAAAGATGATGGCAATATCCTTAAATCAAGCACAGATATTGGGAATACAAGCAATATTGAGGGCGGTCGTCGTCTAGTCTGGTTTAGGACATTAGCCTTCCAAGCTAATGATCCCGGGTTCAAATCCCGGCGACCGCACCAAAAACCCATTTCAAATCCACTACAAGTTTTCTTTTTTCAACTTTGTTCTGAAACGGAATGTGTGTTCGTTTGGCAGTGTGGAAAAGCCAAATTTTTTTTGTTTGTGTTTTGGGTTGCTTTCTTGATTTAGGTCTTGCGTCAGTTGCAGGTTGATACTTTTTTTGACACAATTTGACATGAATTGACACAAAATGACATGATTTGACACGATTTGACAATCCACATAATTAGGAGGTGAATTAATTCGCCGTTCACACGAAAAGTAACCTTTAGAAGCACGCTCCAGAAAGGAGAAAGAGTGCAAATTTCAGCTGCAATCAGATGGGAATTTAAGCTGGAACCTTTCCAAGTCATACTAGTTGCCTTCAAAATCCCAGACAAGTTCAAAGGGCTGGCAATCATTTTGCGCAATTAACAAAAAGCATGTGATTATACCGTTTTGCCAACGTGAAAAAATCGAGACAAGATTACGGAAGGACCATTCAGCTTAGCAAAAGCAGGTTTTGTTTCTTCATGTCCTCTGTAATTTCTAACCATGTTTTTGGAAAGCAAGGCAGATTTTAAAACAGTTTCTGATCGGCTTAGTGTTGAGGTTGACGACTTTAGCGTTATTTGATGCGGCCCAAATGGTTCGGATGGACCTTTCAAACCCCAAAACTCTGCTTGCCAACAAACAAGCTCAAATCTTCAACAACACAACCTTTTCCGCGCTCTCCTTTCGCTGGCGTTCGTCTTCATGATCGCGATGGATTTGCGAGCGATGGTGAAATCAAGAAAATAGGCCCTTTCCGATTCTGAGTCGAATAGGGAGCGAAAAGGTGAAAAGGAACAGTGAGAATAGAGACAGACAAAGGTGACTTTGAACATGAGTGAGCAACCACCGAATATGGCTACAGTACAGCTGTGCGGAGAGAAAATGCAGTTTATTTTGAATCAAAAGAACTTCAGCACTGGAAGCAAGGGCTTTCACGCAACTGGAAAGATGCAAGTCGGCGAAAAGAGGTACCAGATCAACATTCAACTGGTAGAGATCGGCTCAAAGCCGAAAGAGAAATAAGAGAAGAAAAAATAATTCTCCAACTTTTTATTTTTAACCAAAAATCCTTTTCAATCTCTGCATGTTTTTTTGGAAAAAGCATTGAGCGCTTAAGGTAAGACCGAAGCGCTAATCATCTTCACGTTTTGTAGAGGCTTATCGTTTGAGTCTGTTTTTACCCCTGCAATTTTGTCAACCAAATCCATGCCCGATATGACTTTGCCGAACGCTGGATGTTTGAGGTCTAAGAAATTGTTGTTTACCAGGTTGATGAAGAATTGGCTGCTGCCCGTGTTTGGACCTGCATTTGCCATTGCTATTGTACCTCTGTCGTTGCGGTTGTTGGGAGTGAATTCATCTTTGATGTCAGGTATTGATGGGTCGCCGTATCCGGTTCCTGTTGGGTCGCCGCCTTGAATCATGAATCCCTTGATGACTCGATGGAAGATTGTGTTGTTGTATGTTCCTTTTTGAACCAGATTTTTGAAGTTACTAGTGGTTATTGGCATATCATTTCTGAGTTCTATTGTTATATCGCCCATATTTGTTTGGAGTAAAACTTTTGTTGGCATTATGGGTACTTCCTTGTTGAGGTAGGTAGATGTTAAGAGCGTTATTATGTTTATTGTCACTCTGCCTTTTCATTGGCTTCGGATATCAGAAAATTTTGAAGCATAATGACAAGGAGCCGTGACGGAATTCATCTACAAAAAGCGCCAAGCATCAATTCCTGCCAACGGGAAAGGGTCTATTATTTGTGACCAAAACAAACCACAAAATTACGCCCAAAACATCAGGACCGCAAAGGAAAGCGCCAACTGAAAAGCTTTAAATCCCGTCTGAGGCTTGTTCCTTTAACGTCTCTTGCGGTGATTTTCTGCGCAAAAACAATTCAAAATTTTGGCTTTCGCGGGCAGTTTAAGAAGAGGCTCCTATAACAAAGCGTTGGTTCGAGCGGCAATTGAAGTTGCAGCTGAAAACGTTACGATCGAAGTTTTCGATTTAGAAGGCATCCCGCCTTTTAACCAGGACAACGAAAACAACCCGCCGCCCAAAGTCGCGGAGTTTAAAGAGAAAATCAGAAGCGCCGACGCACTTCTAATCGCCACACCAGAATACAACTACTCGATCCCCGGCGTTTTGAAGAACGCGATTGATTGGGCTTCGAGACCTTACCGAGATAACTCACTAGCGAATAAGCCAGTCGCTATAATGAGCGCGTCAACAGGAAGATTTGGAGGCGCCAGAGCACAATACCACCTTCGCCAAACGTTTGTCTTCGTCAACATGTATCCTATAAACAAGCCCGAAGTAATGCTTTCCAACGCTGCTGAATGCGTTGACGTGGAAGGAAAGGTCACGGATGAAAAGACAAGAATACTCATCAAACAGCTGGTCGAAGCGCTTGAGGCATGGACAAATAGGCTGAACAGCAAGCCGATCTAGTTTTGTATTTTCTGTGTTGATTTAGCGAAGCCTTAAAATGGTTAAAGTTCACGTTAGGGATTGGGCGCTAATATTGAGAGTTATAGCTGATTTGCATATTCACGGTCGATTCAGCAGGGCAACAAGCGAGCAGATGAGCATCCCGGAAATCGCACGCTACTCAAGAATCAAAGGCTTAAACTTAGTGGGCACAGGTGACTTCACCCACCCGCTGTGGCTAAAAGAGATTAGCGAAACCTTAACACCCGAACAGAACACTGGCCTATTCAAGCTAGCAGGCAAAGTTGATTCGCCTGTTCGATTCATGCTTACAACCGAAGTCTGCACAATATTCGACTTCAAAAACGAAAACAAAAAAGTCCACCACGTCATCTTGACCCCGAGCATGGAGACAGCCACTCAAATCAACGACCGGCTAGAACGGTTCGGCGATTTGGCATCAGACGGCAGACCGATCCTGAATGTTTCATCGCCTCAGCTTGTGGAGGAGATAATGGCTGTTTCAGCTGAAAACATGGTTTTTCCCGCACATGCTTGGACCCCGTGGTTCAGCGTTTTCGGTGCGTTCAGCGGCTTTGACACGATGGAAGACTGTTACCAAGACATGACACGCCATATACATGCCTTGGAAACTGGATTAAGCAGCGACCCCCCGATGAATTGGCGACTAAGCGAGTTAGACAAGTACGCCTTGGTTTCGAACAGTGACTGCCACAGTTTTTGGCCTTGGCGCATTGGAAGAGAAGCCAACGTCTTCGAACTTCAAAACTTCACCTACCAACAGGTCACAGACTCTATAATAAAAAATGACCCAGCAAGGTTCAAGTACACCATTGAAGTTGACCCCGCCTACGGCAAATACCATTGGACAGGACACCGCAACTGCAAAATTTCCCTCTCACCGTCTGAAGCAATAAAGTTCGGCAACATCTGCCCAGTATGCCGACGAAAACTGACAAAAGGCGTGGAGCAACGAGTTGAAGAACTCGCAGACAGACCCGCAGACTTCAAACGTGCAAATGCCCCAGGCTTCATACGATTGCTACCACTTTCAGAAATAATCGCGGCAGTAATAGGCTCTGAATCCCCATCAACACAGGCGGTTTGGAAAAACTATAACTTGCTAATAGAAAAATTTGGCGACGAATACACAACGCTGATTGATGCCCCGCTAGAAGCTTTAGTTAAAGTGGTTGATGCCCCTATTGCCCAGGAAATCGTTAAAGTGAGAAATGGTGAAGCAAAAGTTACACCAGGGTATGACGGAGTCTACGGACAACTGGTCCTAGATGTTGACACACCTAAAAAAAGATCTAAACCGCCAGTTGCAACAGTAAAGCAGTTAAACATGAACGATTTTTGGTAAAACATAAGCCATCCTTCGCTGAGGAAAGCATGCAACAAAACGGTTTAATTCCTACAAAATTGATTTAATAAATATTCAACTTTGCAAAGGCAGATAACTTTGAAAGACCTTCTCACCAAAATTAATCACATCGCCACCCAAAAGTTCGGAGCACAATACGCCGAAGCCCGAGCACAAAAAATGGTTAAAACAATGCTAACTCTCAAGGAAGAGCGGGTTGAAGCCGCAAAGCAGGGTATCGAAAGCGGCGTTGCCTTGCGCGTGCTAGTCAATGGTACATGGGGGTTTGCTTCCGTCGGCTCTCTGGACCATGCAATTTTGGAGGATGCAGTTTCGGATGCTTGCAAAATGGCGAAAATGGCGAGTTCACACCTGAAACAGCCGATCAAGCTTTCCGACACCAAAGTTGTTACTGACCGCGTGAGATCTAAACCGAAAAAGAACCCAGCGGATATTTCGATGGAGGACAAAATCAAAACAGCCATGACCGTGAACAAGACAGGTTTGGGCTACGATAAACGGATAAAGAGTTTCACAATTGATTATCTTGATTTGATGGGCACCAGCTATTTTGCGAACAGTGACGGCTCGAGCATCGAGCAGGACAAATTATATGTTTGGGCAAGAATCGCAGGTTCAGCCCACAATGAGGGAATATTCACGTTTAGCCGGGAAGAAATAGGTTCCACGGCGGGCTACGAAGTCTTCGATGAGGTGTCTCCCGAAAACTTGGGCGAAAAAGTAGCCAAACGCGCGATTGAACAGTTAGGCGCCAAATCTTTGAAGGGAGGAACGTTTCCTGTTGTACTAGGTCCCAATGTTGTCGGAGTTTTTGTCCATGAGGCGTTTGGGCATTTGGCTGAAGCGGATCTGGCTCTTTCAGGCGGCGTCTTAGCAGACAACTTGGGAAAGAAAATCGGCTCTGACTTGGTCACTTTTTATGATGACGGTACCATCGTAGGCTCTTTTGGCGCATTCAAATACGATGACGAAGGCGTTCAAACCCAGAAAACACTGCTCATAAAAGACGGTGTCGTCGCAGGCTTGATGCATAACCGCGAAACCGCTCAAAAATTCAACGCTCAACCCACGGGCAACGCGAGAGCCGAAGATTTCCGAGTGGAACCAATAATCCGGATGCGTTGCACATACATGGAGCCAAGGGATCACTCCTTTGAAGAATTGGTAGAAAACGTGAAGCAAGGCTTCTACTTTAAGAGTTTTAGGGGTGGACAAGCAAATCTTGACGGAACATTCCAAGTCGGCATCCAAGAAGGCTACGAAATAGTAAACGGCGAAATAGGCGCGCCGGTACGCGACGCCTCAATAAGCGGCAACACACTTGAAACCCTTAATAAAGTTAACGGGGTCGGCAAAGATTTTCTCTTGGATCCTGGCAGATGCGGCAAAGGTCAGACAGCGTTCATAAGTGATGGAGGACCACACATCAGCATAAAGGAGATCATGGTCGGTGGCAGTGCTTAAAAAAGAAGTAATGGTAGATTTAGCAGAAAACACAGTGAGTAAAGCCCTAAAGAATGGAGCTTCTGAAGCGGAGGCTTACGTTTACGAAGGACAAGCAACAAACATCGGCATCGAACTTGGCCAAATTAGCAAGACTAACAGGATCATTGACCGAGGATTAGGCATCCGCGTGGTCGCTGAAAAAGCGATGGGTTTTGCTTACACAAACGTCATCAACGACCCAACCGCTATCGGAGACGTAATCTCAAGGGCCTTAAGCGCAGCAAGAGCAAGCAAACCTGACCCTGACTGGAAAGGACTGCCAGGAAATGAAACTTACGCTTCACCGGAAAAAACCTTTGATGAACGAGTTGCTGAATTAGAGTCAGGGGAGCTCGTCAAAGTCGCTGCAGCCATGCTTGAGGCTGCTGGGCAAGTTGACAAAAGAGTGTTCCCCATCGAGGGGGGGATAGGCAGCGCTTACATTTCTAACGCTGTCGCCAACTCAAGCGGAATCTCGGGTTTTGACAAGGGCACAGTTATAGAATGCAGCATAGCCACCGTGGCAAAAGAAGGCATCTCTGTCACGCCCGTTTGCTTCGAATTCAATGCATCAAGAAGTTATGAGGTTGATCCAGTTTGGGTCGGCAAAGAAGCGGCGAAACTGGCACTTTCTGCGTTAAAAACTAAGTCAGTGGAAACTAAAAGCACTACTCTAATTCTCACTCAGTTTGCGCTGCAGGACCTTCTCGCCTACACGTTGATTAATGCAGTGAGAGCGGATAGCGTGCAGCGAAATCAGTCTGCGTTTAAGGGGAAAATCGGTGAAAAAGTAGCTTCTGATAAATTAACAGTTTGCGATGACGGATTGTTCGCAGGTGGCCTACGAACGTGGGCTTTTGACGGTGAAGGCGTGCCACATAAGAAAACAGCAGTCATCGAGAAGGGCATTTTGCGCAGTTTCCTCTATGACAGTTATTCAGCGAAAAAGGAAGGAAAAGAAAGCACCGGAAACGCGGGACGCGCAGGATACCTGTCAACACCAAGCATCGACACAACAAACTTCCATATACTGAGAGGAGACAAGAAAGCAGACGAAATGCTAAGTGAGACCGATGACGGCTTAATGGTGTATTATCTGCAAGGTGCACACAGCAGTAACCCGGTAAGCGGCGAATTCTCGGTGGTGGCAACGCCTGCGTGGAAGATCAAGAAAGGCGAAATAACCCATTGCAGCAGAGGTGTCATGCTAGCAGGCAACATCTTTGAAGTACTTAAAAACATCAGCTTAGTTGGCAGCAACGAGCGTCAGATGGGGCAACTAATTTCCCCTTGGATTCAAGTTGAAAATGTAAGGGTCATAGGCAAATAGCGCTTGGGGTTTTACGCCCAAAAGCTGTTTGAATACTCGCCTTTAGGGCTACGTTCTTTGATTCAGTTGTTTTCATTTAGACCATTTCCTCACATTTCACTGTATCTCTAAATGCTTTAGGTGTATTTATCTCTTCGTTCTACGAATATAGACGGGGGTAAAATGGGTGAAAAAGGTCGTTATGTTCAAAATTTCAAAAAAGGGTGATAAGGGCTTTAGAATTGAGAGTGTGCCAATTCGTAAGTTGCGTTTGTTGGCTGCTGATAACCATCGGTTTTGGAGATTGGATGGTGATTTCTTGGTTTTGGAGTCATATTGTTTTTTATTTTTTTTGTTTTTCTGCATGATTTTTTTCTCCGTTATTGTGTTTTACTTTGTTTTTTCATGTTGTTTTCTATTTCTTGTTTTAGTTATGTAGCAACATTTTTGGTATTGGATTTATTTTTGATTTTGCGGGGGTTATTCGCCTATTCTGGGTTATGGCGTGGGGTGCTCATGTCGTTCGCTATTTTAGTGGTGACTGTGTTACACTTTCTATCTGTGGAAATCGGCGTTTGCGTCGTGTTCCTGATTGCCTGATTAAGGGTTCCCCATCTTGTTTTCTGTGTTTATTTTGTTTTTGTTTTGTTATGTATATTTGCTTTAGCTGTTGTCGTCTGTCGTAGTTGTGCCATTTGCGTTTGTGTTTTGCACTTTTTTGACGTACGAGTGTTTGTGCCATTCACGCCAAAGCCCCCCTCTGAGCGTCTCCCCGCGGGAGATGAGGCATCAGCCGAGAGAGGGGTTAGAATTTGAGCTACAGTTTTTGCTGTTTCTGTTGTTTGCTTTGGTTTTGACTGTTGTCTGGTTGACGGCTATTGCGTTACCGAATTTTCTGAGCTGCGGCTGTGCGTATCGTCGTGTATGGATTCTCTAAAAAATAGGTTGTTTTTTGTTATGTTTTATTTTTTTGTTTCTGGGTTTTTTTGAAGTATGTTTTTGATGTTGTCTATTGATTCTTTGAGGGCTTCGTAATTTGCTTCAAGTATTTTGATGTCACTTTTGAGATTTTGTATTTCTTCATCTTGCATTCGTTCATATTCTTGTTTAGCTTCTGATGGGTTTTCTCTTAATCGTTGTTTATGTTCTCTGATTTTTTTAACGATTAATTTGATTTCTTCGTCTGTGAGAGGTTTTTCGTGTCCATTGTTGCCTTCTACAAAAATTGGAATCATATTTTCTATTTTTTCTATGCGGTCTTTTAGTTCCGTTGTGGTGGGCGTTTCGATTTCTAAGAAGGGCAATGCTTTTTTTTCGTATAGTCTCCTATAGAATTCATCCTCTTTATCTGGATTATTTTTGACTTCTAATAGGTAGTTTTCAGCGTTTTTTTCGTAGAATTTTGTGAGGCTGGATAGCCGTAATTCGCTTGGTTTTCCCTTTCCCCTTTCTTCATATGTGATTATTTTTTCTTTTTTGAGTTTTTGTAGCGATAGTTTGAATGTTCTGCTTACGTCTTTTATGTTGATTTCTTTGTTTGGGTTGTTATATGTGGTGAATATCGGGTTTGCAAGTGTCGGGTTTTCTCTTTCAGTTTTTAAGTATTGTTTAATGTATCTGGTGGCTTCTTGTCCTATGAATGTGGGTGGTCTGAATTTTCCTTTTTGAGTTTCTTGTGGTAGTTCTATTTTGCATGGTATCGTTGTGTTTGGTTCTAAGATTTTTTCTAAGTCTTTTATTTTGAGCTGTTTTATGATGTTTGGTGTTAGTCCTGATTGTCTCATGATTGTGAAGAAGGTTTGTTCTCTGATTTTGCAGATTTCGGTTATTTTGCAGATTTCGTCTTTTGTTATGTTTCTGTTTTTCATATTTTGTTTCCTGTAACTTTGGGTGTCATTATTTATTGTAAAGGTATCATCAATTATTGATTGTAGTAGCATACTTTATATATTTTGATGCTTCTTGGTTTTTTCATGTGTAGCTCGGCGAAATTTCATGTAAGTAAAAGATTTGGTTGTCGAGTTAAGACTACGTATGGTGTTATTCCGTTTTTGAATTGTTTGCTCGTAAACTCTCGTGAGATGTACTCGGTTCGGGTTGTTGGTGTATCTGGGCTGGTTAGGTCTTGCGAGGGTGAGATATGGTAAATCAAATAAGTATCATTTCGGTTTTGGATTCTGATTTGGTTTGGGTTTTTTGCCAGATTTTCCTTTGTGTAATTATGTTGATTTTGTTTGTTCCTGTGTGTTTGTTTCGAGTGCTATTCGTTTTTTCGCCGAGCGGACACATAGGAGCTATGTTTGATGGCGCAAATATCTAAGGCTGTTCCTACGGCTATGAATTTTCATCTGTGGCGTTTACAGAATGGTGGTTGTCAAGTTTCAACTGCGGTGGCTGTTAAGCAAGTTATGAAGTATCTTATCGGCATTGACAAGGATTTTGCTCAGTATGTTGCTGAAATGGGTGCGTATTTTCTTAGTATTGATGAGACTTATGAGGAATTTTTAGCGATGAAGGGTAGTAAGGTTCTTGTTGAGAAAGTTGTTGTGCCTGCTAAGAATGATGTTTTGCTTGTTGATGTTGAGGGTCAGTTTGATGCTGTTTATCGGGTTCATAAGGATGATGTGAATGAAGAGGTTGAATCGAAGGATTTTAAGAAGGTTAATGCGACTTGGGGTCGGCATGGTGAGATGTCGCTTGTTGAGTTGGAGGAGGCTACTAATCGTAAATGTGGGATGCATATGGGTTTAGAGGGTTGTCTTAATGCTAAGGGTCATGCGAACAGTTTAATTGCTGGTCAAAGCGGTAAGGTGTATGTTCGGATTTTGACTAATCACTGTGACCGTCCGACTTGTAAAGTGTGTTACCAATATGGTTGGGCTTCGCGTGAGGCTCGTAAGGCTGAGAAGCGGTTAAAGTTTGCTTCGATTCGGTTTGGTAAGATTGAACACATTATTTTGAGTCCCTCTTCTGCGTTGTATGGTTTGAGTTATGAGGAGTTGCATAAGCGGGCTTTGAAGGCGGCGGAGAGACGGGGAATTATAGGAGGAGCTATGATATGGCACGCTTTTCGGTACCATGGTTTTCGTGAGTGGCAACGATTGAATACTTCTGATGAGTCATTACACTGGTTTTTTTCGCCGCATTTTCACCTGTTAAGTTTTCTAAAGGAGTCTTATGACCGATGTCGGCATTGTCCTGATTACATTATGTTTGGTAAGAGTGACTGTGGTTGTAAGAGGGCTGAATATTGTTGTGGTTTTGAGCAAACCACAAGGCGTTGTTGGTCTGGTACTGATGGTGTTAATGGCGATAATTTTATCTGTAAAATTGAGGGGGAGCGTAAGACTATCGTTGGAAGTTTATTTTATCAACTTGGGCATAGCAGTGTGCGTACGGGTAAAAAGCGGTTTTATCCTTTAACATATTTTGGCGTAGCGAGTTACCATAAACTTCACTATAAGCCTGAGAAGGATAAGCGGTGCTGTCCCATATGCGGTTTAGAACTCATTAAGATTCGGTATCTTGGTGATATGAGTATTTGTAAGGATGAGGGTAGCCCGAATTTTCATCGTCATTTGTTTATGGATATGGATGAAGGTATGGGAGATGTTTTCGTAAAGCGTGGGGATAATGATGGATAATTTCCCCCTTTTTTTGGTGGTTTTATGAATAAGCCTTGCGAGGTAGTTGTCTCTAAGGTTAAAGTTGTTCCTGTTCATTTTGATAAGAAGACTGGTAAGTTTGTTGCGAAGCATAAAGTTGTTGAGAGGCGTGTTTTTCAAGCTTTTTGGCTGTGGGATGACATAATTTTTTATGCTTCAGAAGGTTTAGGAAAATATGGTTATCGTTTTTTCCTTTGGTTTAAGGATGGCTCAAAGTACCCTTTGTTGTATGTTGTTCAAAATTTAAGCGCGTTTGAGCAAGAATGGCGTTACGATATGAATGATAATGTGGAGGTAAAATTTTAGTGCACTCCAAATATGATGCTAAACCTGCGCGTTTTAACTATTTATCCAGACTTGGGAGGCAGTTAGATGTCAAATTGTGTCCTTGTTGTGGTTCAATTTTAGAGTATTATCTTGAGCTGGAATTGCATATTGTCCATGTTGACCTTTTTGTTTGCATTAATGAACCATGTAAGGCTTGTGTTGATGGTGTTCTTTATTGTTAAAATCTGATTCTGATTTCTTGGTTTTCCGATTTTTTCCCTTTTTTTCTGTTTTTGTAATTATTTGATTGATTATTGAGACTGGGTTCTATGATTGACATTTTATCCTCAATTTTAGTAATCGTGTTTATTGTTGCTTTAGTGTTGTTTTGGTTGACTTTTTTCGATTGGTATGTTGCTGTCGAAGATTTCTCAGATAATGATTCAATAGCATCTGGGTTAGCGGGTTTTGCTTTTAAGCTCTTTTCTGATTCAGTAGATTTTCTTAGTCGCTTCCTTTATCGCTGTTTGGAGGTGGTTGACTTTGCGTAAACCTCGACTAGCTAATTCTGAGCTATCGGCTAATTTCGCTGATTATTTTCAGTTGTCGTTTTCTATTGATTCATGGCGTAATTTGGGTTTAAAAGGCATTTTGATTTATTTCGCCTTTTAGACTGTTCTTCATGTCGAGATTTTGTGTCCTGTTTTAGAATCGAATTCGCTAATAACGGTGCGTATTTTGAGTGGGATTTACCGAAGAGTAAGCGTTGATTCCAGCGTTTTTCTGCACACCCTGTGCAGATTTAAGTTTCAGCGTTATCCTGTGCATTCATTTTTCTCATGAAAATGCCATTCAGAATATTCTTTCTTCCACGATTTTTCTTTTAATTCTGCACGTTCAAAGCGTCTCAATATTTCCTCTCTTTTTTGTATTACAGAAGGTTTTGCAGAATTTGCATGGCTGTCATCTCCTAATGTATCGAGCCATTCAACCATCAATTTGGATAATTCTTTTTTTTGTTTTAGATAAGGAATTAACTTTGGAAGAATAACTCGCAACTCTTTGGTTCTAAAACTTATAGAGAATGATAGGGGTACTTTCCTGACCGACCATGACTGTTAATTATCCCAAATTGACACGTCTGCCTAATCCATTCTATTGTTCGAAAATGCATATTTGATATAGTGAACTGTCTGGCAATTGTATAGCCTCTTTTCTTATCAATTTTGCGAAAGCGTTTTTTTAGTTGTACGCATCCTTCACCATCAATTAGTCCTGCTAAGTAAGCCCAGAAAGTTTCAGGTATATCATCAATCAAGTTGCTGTTTTTTGTTATTTCCATATGAAAGCTATGTCTATGCTACGCTGATTTAAGACTTATCTTTGTGAAAACCTTAGCTATTTGAAGAGTATTCTGTTGACATTTAATAGTATCTTTCGACTTTGTACCGTTTGTTTCCTAATCGTGCTTTCTTTTTTCTTTGAGCTTCCGAAAGTTTGGCTTTGCCAGTCTTGACTTCGACAATGGTTGTTTTTCCATGTCGGTCTTTAATGATGAAATCTCCACCTTTGTGAACTCTTGTAACTTCATGTCCTTGCAATGTATGGTTTAATGCAGTCATACCCTCCGCGGTTTTTCCCCTGACCTTGTTATTTTCAAAGGTGTAAGACTTTACGGCTTTTTTTGCTCCTAAGTCTCCAAAGCCAAAATCAAAGCCAAAAATGCCACTATCGTTTGAGCGTTTGCTTCTAACCGATTTCGAGTTGCTTCCTAAACCAACGTCAAAACTTCCGAAACCAAAATCTCCAAAGCCAAAAGGGTCGTTGCTCTTTCTTTTGGGCATTCGTTACACCAACATACTATTTCTACGCTATGCAGATTTAAGACTTATCTTCATGAAAACTTGGTCTTGATAGGAGCTATTAGCGCACGCTTTTTCATCTGTGTTTCTTTTACGGTGCTTCTCTTTTTTTTCTAATCGTTGTATGCTTCTGTTAAGCGTTTTGTGGCTCAGTTGCTTCTCCGTCAGTTTTATCTCCATGTTAACTCTTAGTCTCTACCTCTACTTTGAAACATATATTTTTCCTTGAAAAGTTGCAACCTTGGTTAAGGCATTAGATAGTTTCTCAATTTGGTCTTTCCCAGTCAAAAAATGTTTGACTTTAGAATTTGCAAGATTGATGTTGATTTCGCTAGTGAGGTAGGCGCTTTCACGCATTCTAATTTCCGATATATCTTCGCAAACTATTGCAAAACTTCCTTTGATTTTTTGTAGTTTTTCATCTAAAGTCATGTCCTTAGTTTCTTGCTCTTTCTTTTGAGCTTTGCGTTTTCCAAAATGAAAAGCTACTTCGCTTATGACTGCTCCTCCAACAGGTGCATACTGCGCCTTAAAGGATTTAATGAAAATCATTCGTTTATCAGTCAGGTACAAATCGTAGTTGTCATATCCAGAGAATTGCGCATGATAACGAAAATCCTCAATCTTCGTTATTTGCTGTTCTGAACTTGACATGAAGATTAAGTTTGCGAGCACTAGCAATTTAAAATTTTCTGCTTGCGGTTTGTATTAGAATAGCCGCTTGCAAGTCTTTCTCTTTGTGCTCTCTTTGTTTTTCTAATTGTGTTTGTTGTCGTGGGAGCGGTTCGGAGCGCGCGCGCTAAATTCTTGCAAACGCCAAATAAATCATATAATAGTTGCCTTTCACTTACCCGTTTTGCTAATCAGGGGTTTTGCCCCAAAGACCTTGTGAGAGATTATGGTGTTTTCATTGGCGGTTTTCTGAGACTAGCCAGTTTTGCATTGAGTTTATCCTGTTTTGCTTTTGCTCTAACAGGCTGAACATAAAAGAAATCAAAAAGACCTTCAAGCACTTCTAAAGTCCATTCGGCTTCTTCAGGCTCTACATCAACTATAAGACCAGTGTCTTTGCTCTTGAGAGGATGCGCAGCGAAATTACCAATGTTTCTCACTGCGTCAAGGTTTTCTCCAAGACTTGTTGGCAATTTTGGAATTGCAGCGTCAATCTGTTCGCTCAAGTCCCTTTGGTTAAAACCCTTATCGTTAAGTAGTAGCTGCAAACATCTTCTCGAAAGTGCTGCACTTGCTTTCTCGCTAATTTGAAGGACTGCTGCCGCTTCGAGAAAATCGTCTTGAAGGGGTTTAGGAACTTCTGGCGGTACTGTTCGAACCACGCCAAATGGATATACTAGTCTACGCGTCCGTCCTTGTTTGGTTTCAACTTTGATAACTGCTATTGGTTTTTGACAGCTTGGACATTTTGAGGAATATACAGAAATCGATTCGCCTCCGCTTTCTGTTGCCATGAAAGCGGGTAGAGAATATCGTCCATTAGGACTTGTTTTTATAATCAGGGCGGGCTCATCAAAACAAACATTAAATTGGCAATGTGGGCATTTTCCTGTACTGCCGTGAGAATAAGGTTCAGGATTCATCACTTTAGTTTCCCCTCAGTAACCTATTAGTTCTATAATGGTTTTATAACTTTTGTCAGCGCATCGCGTTCAGATATTACGTTTCGTGTCAGTTTGTTTTCTCTTAAATATTTGTTTGGATTTCCTAATTTTTTTTCGTCGGAAGCGATTGCGAGCGCAGCGAGCAGAGCGAACCATAAAAATCGGTTGTTAAAGACCAACTTTGAATAATTTGGACGTGTTTCAAATTATTTATACTAGGTCGGACAAACGAGGTACTCAGGAAACTCTAATGTTTCGTCTTAACAAATTTTCCTACAGATTCGCTGAACAGGTTCTAAATAGCAAACTAGCTCTAAAGCAGGAGATTGAAAGCATCCTTACTGAGGACGTTGACTTAAAATTCTTATCGCGACCCAAATTCAATGAATTGTTGAATGAAAAATTTCAGAAAGCTGGTTGGCAATCTCAACCCGCGGTTTTTGACGAACCAGAAGATCCAGCAGCAAAAATGGATTTCATGAAGGAAAGGATAGGCATCGAGGTTGCTTTTGGTCATTCCTCATTTATCGGCATCGATCTTCTAAAGTTTCAAGTCGCCTCATATTCCTCACTTAACAAGATTGATGTGGGTGTATATGTGGTAACTACAAAGGATTTCCAGAACAGAATGATGAAAGAGTACAAACAAAATTGGGATGGTTCCCTTAGTTATGAAAAAGTTGTAAAATATCTTCCTCACTTCAAAAGTGCAATTCAAGTGCCAATTTACGTTTTAGGAATAGATTTCTGAAAAGTTTTATTTTTTCTTTAATCTTTACTTCTTGTTTGGACGTCACATTGAAGTTCGAGCGTCCGATCGGCAAGAGTAGATGCGAGTGTAGCGAGCAGAGCGAACCGCAAAACTTAGTTTTCAAAGAGAGTTGTGTTTTTGACATGACGTTGTTTGCTGGTTTTCTGTTTTTTGTTTTCTAAACTTGGGTTTTTTCTTTTCCGTCGGTGTTGTGGATCTTCATTGCTTCAATTAATTCATAGGCTAGACTCTGGTATTCTACAAGGTCGGCATTCTGAATTTTACGAAAAATATCTTGAACCTTCTTAAAGTCAGATTTGAGGTCGTAATATGGTTTGATCCCGAGTTTGTCTATTTCTTGTGCATAAAATACATTCCATTTAGGCACCACGAATAGAATAATTGCATCGTTCCAATATTTCTTGTAGAGTTCAATTCTCTTGATTTGTGGTGTTTCGTATGAAGACATTTTTATTTCTACGAGTTTAACATCGAAGTTTTCTTCATCGAAAATTAGAAGGTCTGGTGATGTTCTGATTCTTAGTGTGGTTTCAGAAGAGTTCCCAAGACTCTTGTTTAGTTTCTTTTTTACGTTTGAGTAGGGGTTTTCGTAACCATAGGGGATTGCAATATATTGTGATTTTTCAAAAAGGGCTTTCGTCAATTCTTTGAAAATGTTGCCTTTAAATAAGCTAAGTTGAAAATCTGTCAAGTGTTCGCCCTATGAGTGAATGTTTCTTTTAGACGACCAAGTATAAGTAAATTGTTTATTTTTGCTAAGTCTTTTGAATTCGTTCTTTTGCCTTGTTTTCTGATAATCTTATGTTTTTCCATTTCGTCGAAGCGTTCTAATAGCTTATGTTTTGGGGTCTTGTATTTTTTCCATCCTCTTTCTTCTTTGTTATTTTGTTTTTTCGGTGGGTTAAGGTTTGTTTCTATTTTGGTTTTCTGAATGTCATGTATCCGTCTGGCGTTGTGAATTGGTAGGTGAAGTCTTGGATTAGAAGTTCTTTGGCTCTTTGTTTGTCGTTTGTTTGTTCTACTATCCATTCTCCTGTTTGGTTTAGTGCTAAGTGTATGTATCTTTGTAGTGTGTTTAGTCTTTTGTGTCCTGTGATTTGTCTTACTATTTCGGTGTTTTGTAGTTTTCTTACTTTTTTTGTTATGTAGTAGTGTCTAATATCGTAGAGTCGGGTTTGTTCTATTGTTGGGTCGTTTAGTCTTTTCGCTAAAAGTTTCTTGTGGTCGTAGAAGTGGTTTGACAGTGTTTCTGAGTTTCCTGCGAATAGTAGGTCTGTGCCTTTTAGGTTGTGTTTTGTTATGTAGTTGTTTAGAGCTGTTAATAGTTCGTCGCTTATTGGCATTGGTGGTCTTGGGTTGCATCCTTTCAGGCTTCTTGCGGTTAGTGTTTTTGTGTCTTTGTGGATGTCGTTTACTTGGAGTCCGTTTGTGCCTGTGACTTCTTTTGGTCTTAGTCCTGTTTCTCCGATTATCATTATTTTTATGTTTAGGGGTTCTTTGGCTGTTGCTATTAGGAATTTTACTTTTTCGTCATTTGGTGGCTGGATGCCTTTGTCTTCTGGGGTGTAATAGGGCTGTTTCCAATTTTGTATGTTATAGTATTCAACGTAGGTTTTGTAGGCTGATATTAGTCGGTCTTTGTATGCATTGGTTACGTCTTTGTTTGTGTCTTTGCCTGTTTGTGGGTTGAATTTTTTGAATCTCGCTATTGCAAGGTTGACTTGGTTTGGTTCGTTTAGGTCTGTTTTGCTGGCTAATCTTAAAAGTAGTTTCTTGTAGGTTTTTCTTGTTGTTTGTTCTTTGCCTAATGCTTCTAAGTTTTCAAGCACTTTGGCTATTTTGGGTATTTGTTCTATAAGGCGAGTATCTGGTGTTTTAAGCCCAGAAACTGTTTGAATACTCGCCTAAAACGCCCTCGTATATGCGTCTGGTTTGCTGCGCGATTTTTTCCCAATCGTATATTTCTAATACTTTCTTGTAAGCGTTCTCTCCGATGCGGTGCCTGTAGCTATTGTCCAATAAGACTTTGCTTATTCCCCATGCTAATGAATCGGGGTTGTTTGGGTAAACTTTAACTCCTGTTACATCATGCTGGATGATTTCGGATAGGCCGCCCGTATCTGAAGCGACGACGGGGCTTTTTGCAGCCATGGCTTCCAAGGCTACAATCCCAAATGGTTCAAACAGTGATGGCACGACGGACACGTCTGCGCACTGTTGGAGTTTAAGCAGGGTTTGTTCGTCGAGAAATCCTTCGAATAGAACTTTGTGTTCAAGATTCATGCTGCGTACAATGTTGAGGAGCTGCTCCTTCATGTAGCCGCTACCGACAATTATGAATTTGGCGTTGACTTTTTCCAGGACCTTAGGAACAGCGTTGATTAATATGTGGATGCCTTTTTCGTACACTAGCCTGCCTACGAAAAGAACTATTTTTTCTTCAGGCAACGCGAACTTGTTTCTGAAGTCCTTCAAATCCTCTGGAGTCGTATTGTAGATACTGGTGTTTACGCCATTTGGAACCATAACTAGCTTGTCGTTGGGCAGTCCGAAAGCCCATTTGACATGTGAAATCATGTAGTCGCTGCAGCAAACAACCTTCCACGCTTCATAAGTCAGCCACGCTTCAGTTTCATGAATCATTTTCTCAGTGTCATTGTGCAACCCATCTCTTCTTCCGATTTCAGTGGAATGCATAGTTACCAAAAGAGGCTTTCGAAAAACATGTTTGAGTCCTATTCCCGCGTTAGCGACAAGCCAATCGTGGCAGTGTAGCAGATCGATTTTGCTCCCGATTTTTCTCGTCAGCGCCGCTGTTTCTTTTTGCATATTAAGGTTCATCAAGTAGACCCATGTAGCGAAGTCGGGTGACGGGTTCTTGTACGAGTCGATACGGTAGACTTCTACGCCGTCAATCACTTCATGTGCCGGCGCATCAGGAAAATCGCATGTTACAACGTAAACTTTTACACCCTGCTTGGCAAGGCTCTTTGACAAGAAGAAAACGTGAGGTGAAATTCCTCCGATAACCCTAGGTGGAAACTCCCAGCTTAGCATCATAACAGTCAAGTCATCTTTCATCTGGCCTTCAAAACTCCTGAGACGATACTATAGAGGTCTAGAATTTCTTTTATCCAAGAATTTGACCCGGCTGAAACTACTACTATTTTTTCCTGAGGAACCTTGTAGATTCGAACTATTTCGTCGCGCATCCATTCTGATTTAACACTGATTTTTTCCGCTTCATAAAAACCCAGCCACTCAATGCTTTTAATCGCCATATTGTAGGGTGTGCTTAGACCTTGAGAACGATGGTCTTCTAGGCTTTCAACGGAATAAACAAAAGGTATACCTAACCCGTTCTTCAGGGTCACTGCTGCAGAAATAAAATGCCAATCGAAGACATCCATTAAGTCAATTTGCTTTTTTGTTTGATAATAAAGGTTGGCTGCAGCTCGTTCAACTTCTTGGTTAAGCGTTAGAACCCAAGTTAATACTCCGATGTGGGTTCGAACAGGATTTGACACTCGAATTGTTTGCACACCCGTCGATTCTTTGGCGGTTCCTGTCATTGAGTCGTCGTAAGTTACCACATTCACTTCTACGCCGTTGCCTACAAGCTGGGTTGACAACGCTTTCACGTACTCTGCAAGTTTACCTACGACCCGGGGCGGATACTCCCAAGAAAAAATGATGACACGCATGTTTCCACTACGTAAAAAGCGAGCAGACTTTAATTATTCCTCTTCCATTGAGATAGTACCGTTTCTTTCCCTCGTTATCAATAAAGCTTTCAGCGAAGCCTTCAGACTTGTAGCGATCCAAGATGTTTTCTATTTCACTTGGGTCTTTCTGGAGGAGCCTTGCTACTTCTTCGCCTCTTCTCGCCAAATCAGCCGCAGTCGCACATAGGTTATGAAGTGTCTGCAAGACTTTGTCAGGAAAGGGAAGCTCGTCTCTCATCGATAATGCACCGTACCAAGTTATTTATTAGGAGACTTTCCTTATAAACGCGTTAGTTCCTAAAACAGCTTGGTTGCGTCCTGAATTTGATCGCTTAATATGGCATAACGTTTCTTCGCGAAATTCAGCAGTGTTTCTCGTAGTTTTTCTCCTTTTTCTTTTGAAGCCTGAAGCCGTTTAATCTGAGACGCCAGTTTCTGGTCTTTAAGAGAATTTCTTACCCAGCTTTCAAAGTCGCCGTTTTCGATATGAAACTCGATAGCTTTCGCATCGACTTGGCAGAGAGCTTTAATGAATCCTTTTAGGCTCCAAGCCATAGTTCCCGTGTAATATTCCTTTCCAACTCCCGTGTTGAATAAGAAGGGTTCGTTTGCTGTTAAGATTGACAGTCTTAGTCGTGATTCAAAATCGTTTAGCAAGGTTTGCGCCACGGCGAAGGCGTCCATAGGTGACTCGTATGGGCTGAAATAGGAATGCACTTCGCCAGGTCCTCCGCCTGCGGTGAACATGTAGTAGAGATGGTCGCTTGTTTGGAAATCACGCCACAGCCTGAGCCACTCAGGGTCGTCCGCTTCTTTGATGAACGGCTCCAAACGACGCAGCGCTGTATAGTACGCCCACTGCATCACGTTGCCTAACCAGCCAGATTGGTCTCTCTGCACGTCTGCCCATGAAACCGTCCCTTGAGCTTCAGGCACGTCGATTTCACCTGCAGGTGCGTTACTGGCTATAACTTCGGATGGTGTTGACATATGCAAGCTGTCAAACTTTAGTATTTCATCCGGAAGATGCTGCAGGAAACTGTGTATGCCGGTTTCAGGCCAATGATGCTCGCCGAAAGTTTCGTAGTCGGGGAAGATGTTGATACATTGACCTGGTGCACTCGCCAGCCAACCGGCGTATTTATCGGCCGTTAACGGCCACTCGGGCCACCATCTCGCTGAAAATCGAAAGCCAATGTCGTCAGTAAGCTTGTAGTTCCTAAGCAATACACGGATTTTTTTTGCGCCTTTGGGAGTGTAGAGATAGTTAGGAGATTTTTCGCCGAGGATTTTCTCGACCCCTTCAGTGTAAATGCCCTTGTATCCCAACGATTCAACAGTCTTGGCAATAGTGTTATTATACAGCAATTCGGTGTTTTCGAAAACGTTGGGTGTGTAGCCAAGCAAGTCCTTAACGGTTTGCTTGTGCATCCTCGCCTGTTCAATAAATTCTTCTTTGTCGGGGTAAAGGCTGGCGATTGAGTGGTAATAGGTTTGGTTTAAGAATTCGACGCTTTTGGTTTGAGCAAGTTGCTTGAAGGTTTCAAGCAGGTCTGGGTCGAACATTTGGCATTGTTCGAGGAAAACGCCTGAGATGCTGAATGACACCTTGACCTGCTTAGAGTCATGCTTGTGTTTGTCTATTGAGTCGAGCAGGATTTGGTTTGAGGGGAAATAGCATTTGCGTGCAGCTCGTTTAAAGATTTCCCTATCACTCTCGTTGTCAAAATAATAGTCGAATAGTTCGTTTTTGGTGAGACGACTGAAAATTTTGCCTTCCCAAAACAGCTTGCGCTTCAGCCTGTGGGGCTGATGAACCTCAAAAGTGAACACTACATCGGTCATAACATTTCGTCCAGGATACAACTATCGAGAACATTTATTTCTAATTTGTCATTTCTCAGACTTTAAGTGGCGCCTGTTTCTACAGATCCAGACTTTGACGCAGCTAAAACCAAAATTAAAGCGATACCCTAATAACGCGATTTTTCCAGCGGCGGCTTGTAGCCCTTCTTTTTGAATTTATCAGGCTTCGTTTTAGTTGGGCCATTTCCTGTTTACTCCTAAAACATCGGGTTTCTGATTTTGTCAATAAACAGATTCTTGTAAAGGTTTCTCGACAAAACTCCTCAGCGATTAGTCAAGCCTTGTAAACAAATTCTTTCAGACAGCTTGTAGCTTAATTCAGCAAAGTTTTAAGCGCTTTAATGCAATATACATGAGCGGTTGAGAAAAGGTGCCTGATGTTCAGGAAGAGATTTACTCAACAATGTTCAGTTCACTTAAGCATCCTGCACGCCGAAAGATACTTCGGGTTCTCTCAGAAAAGCCCCTGACTTTTTCAGAGATGCTTGATTTGTTGGGAGTTTCCAGTTCCAACCTGACCTACCATCTCGAAAGCTTAGGCGAACTCGTAACACAAGAAAATGGAATCTACAAGCTGTCAACTTTCGGATCGGCTGCTGTCAGCACAATGCGAGTTGTTGAGGAGGCGCCTGAGGTTCAGCCTAAGAAGCGTGCTTCAATGTTCAAATTGAAGACGGCGCTCGCAGTCTCGCTAATTGCCCTTATTGTTGTGGCGAGCGTGGTGACCTGGGAGTTTAACGCTTTGAACCAGGCATCCATCAAACAGAACGATTTACAGTCAAAGTACAATCAATTACAGTCATGGACTGCCTCGACAAGCACAGCGATCAATTTTCTGCAGCAGATACCTCAAATAGATACGTCACATTATCAGGCGACTTTGGTCAGCGACACGGTTGATCAGCCGTCGAATTTAGGCGGGATTTTGGAGCAGACGATGATGTATTCGCTCACAAGCAGCGACAGCAAAATGGACGTTTACTTCCGCTTCCGAAGCGGCGAGCTTTCATGGTACCAAATTATTATGCTTGAAGGTTCACCAGTCTATTCAACGCCTCAACCCTACAGCGCCCTAGATGCGGCGAAAGGGTTGCTCGGAAGACTCGCATCTTACGAGAACTCATCTTACCTTGAAAACATGAGCAGCACCCTCTTGTTGGTGAGCGGCACAATGCAGAACATGCAAGTAACTGAAGGCAACATCGAACTGAACGTCACAATGTCTGGCGCGGACACGCAGATAGTTATGTTGTACACGGAGAACGGTGTTGATTTCTCGCCCAAATGCGTAAGCTTAACCTTTCAAGGCAACAACTTGACTGACTTGATTGACGACTGGTATCTGTTCACAGTTGGAAGTACCACAGTCAACGTTTCCAGCAGCCAGGCGGTCCAGTTGGCCCTGAACGCCGTGAAAAGCTATAGCTGGACAGCGGACGGCACCACAGTCTCCAATTTCAACGTGTTACCTTCACCCGTCTCAGTTGTTTTTCACCCGAATACTAAAAACGGGCTAGCTCTCTATCCCCAATGGACCGTGACGCTTTATCTTGACAAGGTCTACCCCGGCGGTGTAGGCAGCATAATCGTAGAAATATGGGCAGATACAGGAAAAGTCGCTCAAATGCAGAACAACTAAACTAACTTTGAAACTCGCAGGACTATCCTGAGTGAACAGATGCCTTCGAACAAAAGATTTTTTATTTTGGTCCACAATCTGGGGAATAAATAGGATTACTCAATCTGGGGTTGCTCTAATCCGTTGATGAAAGAGGCAGGCAGGCTCTCGTTGTGTCTGCAGGTTACTGAAAAAATGATTGTTCTTGGAAAACCCGTTCTGTGGCAAAATCGTTTTTAAATGCCATCGGGATAATTGAGTTTATGCATGAATGGTCGCTTGCCGAAGCGGTTTTAGCCTCAGCGAAAGAGATTGCTGAGAAGGAAAAACTGAAGGAAATTTTAGAGGTCACCATTCGCGTCGGCGAGCTTCAGCAGGTCGAACGGCCAATTCTGCGTTTTGCCCTTGCGGAAATGAAGACACCACTTTTCAAATGCACAAAATTCCGCATCCTTAAAGCAAAAACGACTCTCCGATGCAGGGTCTGCGGGACAGAGTGGCAGTTTGACATTAACAAAATGGACAAAGAAACAGCAGAAGCTATTCATTTTGTTCCCGAGGTTGCCCACAGCTACATTAAGTGCGCGAAATGCCACAGTCCTGACTTTGAAATCGCCAGCGGACGTGGCGTTTGGCTTGAGAGCGTAAAAGGAGCCAAATAACTGTGGCTGACCCACGAACAAGCGTGATTGATGAACGATTGAGCCGAACAAGGCGAATTATCGCTGTTTCAAGCGGCAAAGGTGGAGTCGGAAAAAGCATGATTGCAACCATGCTCGCCTTGACCCTTGCAAATAAAGGCTGCAAAGTGGGCTTATTCGATTTGGACTTTACTGGTCCCTCAACCCACATAATCCTCGGAGCCCAAAAAACTGTCCTTAAAGAAGAAAAAGGCATAGTCCCACCCACCGTCCAAGGCTTGCAGTACATGTCGCTAATTTACTTCGTTGGAGACAACCCTGCACCCCTCCGTGGAGCGGATGTATCCAATGCCTTAATCGAACTCCTGTCAGTTACTCAGTGGGGCCAACTTGACTTCTTAGTAATTGACATGCCTCCAGGCATTGGAGACGCCGTCCTTGATTTGGTACGACTAATCAAACGAATAGAGTTCCTAATAGTAACCACCCCTTCCATGTTGGCTTTTGAAACTGTAAAGAAACAGGCCATCCTCCTCTGCGAGTTAAAAATGCCGATTTTGGGATTAGTGGAAAACATGAAGATTGATCGGGCAAATATCGTTCGGGTTGAAACGAAGAAGCTTGGGCTTAGTTATCTTGGTGCTATTCCCTTTGATCTGCAAGTAGAAGAGGCAATTGGGAATGAAACGAAGCTGCTTGGCACGGCAATGGGAAAGGTCATTGGAGAGGTTGCGAGAAACGCAATTTGTGCGGAGAAGAAAGAGCGATACATATGAGTTGCACTAAGGCGGTAATATTCGATTATGTCGGGACGCTTGTTAACTGCAGAAGCTACACGATGGAAGCCTCAAGATTCAAACTTTACCAAGCTTTATTCAAGGAAGGCTTCGACGTTACCGAGGACAGTTTTGTGCAGTCTTACACATTGGCTCATGAGAAGTTCCGCAAAGTGCGCTATGAACAGCTAAGAGAAGTAACAAACGCGATCTGGGTGGCTGAAGCTCTTAGCAATCTTGGATTTCAGGTGACCCCTAACGATTCCCGAGTGAAAGCCGCCCTGAATGTTTTCTTCCAAGACTTCATCGATACGCTTGAGTTAAGAGAAGGTGCAAAAAACCTAATCAAAAAAGCCCAAACCGACTGCAAAGTTGGCTTAATAACGAACTTCACATACGCGCCAGTTATCTATAAGAGTCTTCGGCACCTGGGAATTAGTACGTTCTTCAACGCAGTCGAAGTTTCCGAAGAGAACGGGTGGCGCAAACCAAGCAGCCGCATATTCCAAGAAGAGCTCAAAAAGCTTCATGTCCAGGCTAACGAGGCGATTTACATCGGCGATAGCCCGATCGAAGACATCAAAGGCGCCAAAGAAGCTGGACTAAAAACAGTTTTTGTTCCCTCCCAATTCAACAGTTTGAAAGACCTTTTGGATAGTCAGCAAAAACCCGACTTCATAGCGAGTGACCTCAGCTCGGTCGTAGACCTTCTAGAGGAAATTCATAAGTAAAATTATGGTAAAGCGTAGCTTAACGAAAAAAGAAAGAAATTAGATTTTTTTGGTACTTACAGCTGTTTCGAGCGCGACTACGCCTGGTAGTTTTTTGCCCATCAAGAACTCAATGAGTGCTCCGCCTGCAGTACTTATGTAGCCGATTTTTTTGGTTAGCCCGTATTCTTGAATTGCTGCAATGGTGTTTCCGCCGCCTGCTAGGCTGAAGGCTTTGCTGTTTGCGACAGCTTCTAAAACGGCTTTGGTTCCGTAGTTGAATTCTTTGTTTTCGTAGACGCCCATTGGTCCGGAGACAACGATGGATTTGGCTTTGCTGATAATGGCGGCGAATTCGTCAACTGTTTTCTTTCCAATGTCGAATATGGTGTTTTCATTTGGTAGTTTGTTGACAGGGATTTCTTTACGTTTGCCAGCTACATCTAACGCGACATCTGAGGGCAAAATTATTTTGCTTGGGTATTTGGCTAGAAGCGCTTTTATGCCGGGCACGAACTGAATTAGTTCCTTCTTAATGAGAAAATCCATAGTATTCTTGCCTAAATTGACGCCGTTAGCTGTAAGGAACAATTGCGAAGTGACGCCGCCGACTAGAACGCAATCTGCTATTCCGTTGTCCAAGACGTACTTTGAGATTTCAAGTGCGTCGTCTGCTTTGGCTCCGCCCATCACGTAGACGCATGGGTGTTCAGGTTTCTCAAGCGACTTACTCAACGACTTCAGTTCGCGTTCCATGATTCTTCCAGCTGCTGAAGGCAAAACTGCGGTGAAGCCGACCATTGATACATGTCCGCGATGTGCAGCAGCGAAAGCGTCGTTAACGAACAAGTCTGCGAGGGGTGCAAGGTTCTGGACGAGATCGGTTTTGCTATGTGCCTCTGGTGTCCCGCTCTTGGTTTCTCCGTCCCATGAACGAACGTTTTCAAGAACCAGAATTTCCCCTGCTTGCAAGTTTTTAATTGCCATTTTTGCTTTTTCGCCAAAGAGGTCATCGACGTATTTTATTGGGCATTTAAGGATCTTCTGGAGAATCGCAGCATGTTCTTTGAGCGGAGTGAAGTCTGGGTCGCCTTTCCGTCCCTGATGTGCTAAAACAACTGTTTTGGCGCCTTTTTCCGCCAACTCCTTAAGCGTCGATTCTGCATGAGCTTTGATGCGCACATCGCTTGTTACCTTCTTAGTTACGGGATCTATTTCTGAGTTAAAGTCTACTCTGACAAGAACAACCTTGTTTTTTACGTCAAAATCATCAAGTGTTTTGTATTTTGCCATTTTCTCCACTTCTTCGGTTAACTTTTATGAATTCTTGAACCCAAAAAGAAATGGGTGGGAAGAATTTCGGATTGATTGGCGGCTTAGAGTTTTGCTTTTTTGCCGATCATTTCGATGAATTCAACCATGCGGTTGCTAAAGCCCCATTCGTTATCATACCATGCGAAGACTTTAACGAAGTTGCTCTTTTCACCTAGGACCATGGTTAATTGTGCGTCGAAGACTGCTGAGTAAGTGCTGTGGAGTACATCGGTTGAAACTATCGGGTCTTCCGTGTACTGTAAGATGCCTTTAAGCGAGCCTTCTGCGGCTTTCTTCATGGCTTCGTTAATCTCTTCTTTTGTGACTTCTTTGCTCAGGACAGCGGTTAAGTCAACAATGGATACGTCTGGGGTAGGTACGCGCAAAGAGTAGCCGTTCATTTTTCCAGCGCAACTTGGCAAAACTAAACCGATTGCTTTTGCCGCACCTGTGCTTGTTGGAATGATGTTGATTGCTGCTGCACGTGCCCTTCTTGGGTCCTTATGAACTAGGTCTTGAACTTTTTGATCGTTTGTGTAGCTGTGGCAAGTTGTCATGAAGCCTTTTTCCAAGCCAAAACTGTCGGCTAAAACCTTACTAACTGGTGCTAGGCAGTTTGTTGTACAAGAAGCGTTGCTCAGAATGTTGTGTTTTTCTGGGTCATAAGACTTGTCGTTTACGCCCAACACGAAAGTTGCATCTGGGTTTTCCGCTGGAGCGCTAATCAAAACTTTTTTGGCTCCTGCTTGGAAATGTTTGCTTGCGCCTTCCCGGTTGGTGAACAAGCCTGTGGATTCCACTGCTAGGTAAACCCCAAGGTCTTTCCATGGCAGCGCTACAGGATCTTTTACGCTGAGGCATTTGAGAGTTTTTCCGTTAACGACCATGTCGTTTCCGACGACTTCGATTGTCCCAGGGAAGTGTCCGTGGATTGAGTCATATTTAAGAAGATGCGCATTTGTTTTTGCGTCAGCGAGATCGTTGATTGCAACGAAATCAATATTTGCGTTACGTTCGAGTGCTGCACGGTAAAGTAGTCTGCCGATCCTTCCGAATCCGTTAATTCCTACTTTTATTGCCATAATATCACCATTTTTTCCATTTTTGTACAACAAACTTGACACTTATTAGTTTTCCGACACAAGATCAACAAACATTTAATCAGCAGCAAGTTTAACGTTGGAAAAATAAAAACAAACCTGGTTGAATAGATTGCCATGTAAAAATCAGTAGACGAATTAACTCTTCAAAACATTGATTCACTTTAGCGTTCAAAAGGAAATATGCAAATTAGAAAATTCCGCCTTCTCTGAAGTAATAGTTTTCTTCTTTTTTGGGACCAAAGCTTCGCACCCCTTCCTGTTTTAGTTTGCAGCGCAGTTCTTCAGCGTATTCGTTCGTTATTTCACCTTTCTTCAGTAAGTAATCGATTATTTCTCCTGCTTGTGCTTCGGTGTCACAGCGGCGGATGAAATCAACGGCGCAAGGGATAAAGTGACGCAGTTTATCTGGTGTGACAGTATCAGGTTTGGATTCAATGTCTTCCTCGATGCATTCGACGATGTCAGCTTCTGCCTCTTCAGGGTTTTTGCGAACAGCATCTATCGGGATTTTGGAATCTCCCGTTTCAAGCTCTTCGTAGAGGTTTGGGAACATCTTTTTTAGATATTCTTTGTTTATGGCCATTTGGCATCAATTTGAGGTTTGAAATACATATGGAAATCGGTTCTTTAAGTTCTTTGTGAGGCAAAATCAGATTTTTATTCGAGATCATGCGGGGATAAAGCATTGAGTCGGGTTGTCTTTGAGCAGTTTTTCGAGGCTTTTAGTTCGTAACCCCTTCATTTCATCTCCGAAAATCTCGCATTTCCTTTTTTCTCTTTTTTCCTCGGAGGTTCGGACGACGACTTCAAGTCCATGTTTCGCAGTGGTTTCAGCATGTAAATGAAGCGACGACAGGGTTCGGCCGTGTTTGTTGACGGTTGTCCAAGCGGTTTTCAGGAGTTTTATTCCTTGGGCTTTTAGGATATTGACGATTTCTTGTGGGTCATCAGCGTAGGCTGCGATGTCTATATCGCTTCCATTGCGGATTGTGCCTCGCCAGACGCTACCAATTAAAACGGGACAGTAATCATCAATAACCTTCATAACCTGCAAGGCTTCCCTGCGCATCTCTACTAGTCGTTCTTTCCTGTTTTCACCTTCGTTTTCCTCGGCAATCTTGTCCAGTTCAAGCGCCACTTCCAGATTAGAAGGCAAAAAATGTGTGCCCAGCGTTTGTGCTGCTCGTGTTTTGGCTTGCTTGTATTCTTTTTCAGCCCCAAAATAAAGAAGGGTAGCTGCTTCCCTCGCAACCTTAGACTTTAAGTCGGTGGCCAATTAACCCGCCAAGCGCTACTGTCAGCGTTTCGCTACTGTTTCGTAAAGGTCGATTGTTTTTGCCGCAATTTTGCTCCAAGTGAACTCGGCGATTACACGTTTTCTGCCATTTTTCCCAAGCATCTTTGTCCTTTCAGGGTTTTCTAGTGCGCTAATTACTCCCCATGCGATGTCGGAGGGGTTGTTTGGGTCAACGTGGAATCCGCATTGTTCTTCGCCGCAGCAGATGACTATTTCTCGCATTCCGCTGACACCTGCGGCGCCGACGACAACTGTCTTCTCCATGCTCATTGCTTCAAGCGCTACGATGCCAAAGGGTTCATAGAAGCTTGGGAATACGGCTATGTCGCATGCTGCGTAATGCGCGATTCGTTCTTCCTCGGGTATGAAATCGAAGCAGAACTTAACGTATTGGTCAAGCCTCATGGTTCTGGTCAGGTTCATCAAGTATTCTTGCAGATCGCCGACGCCCACAATCACCAGCCGTGCGTTAGGAATCTTAGTCAGGATGTGAGGCATGGCCATTATTAGTTTGTCAACGCCTTTGACGCCGACGAGCCTGCCAAGGAAAAGAACCATAAATTGGTCATCGCCGATCCCGTATTTGCTTCTAACTCGTTTGATGTCGGCGGCAGAAACGTTTGCAGGGTTGTATTTTTGGGGGTCAACACCATTATAGCTAACCTGGATCTTGTCTCTGGGAAAACCAAGCTGGATAAGCTCATCCTTCATCGCGTAAGAAACTGTCACAACCAAATCTGCCATTTTGCCCGCTCGTAACTCGATGTTGCTCACCACGCTCGAGCCGTTGCCCAAGGTACGGCCTTTTTCGGTTGAATGAACGTGGAAAGCAAGCGGCAGGCCTATTTCTCTTTTAACTGTGATTCCACCCATGGCTGAAAGCCAGTCGTGGGCCACGACAATGTCGTATTTCATGTTTTCTTTCTTGATCAATTCGTTGATGAGTTTGGCTGCTGACAAGTAATTGTAAACCATGAGTTTGCCGAAGAAATGAAGGCCTCTGCCCCACTTCTTTATGTCCTCTGCAATCACATCAGGCAGTGAATCAGAAATGTCTATGTGGAGAGGACGGTGAATTTCGATTCCCCGCCAAATCTCCCGGGTAGGCAAAGAGCCGGCGTCATCGTTCATTGTGAAAACAGTTACATCATGATCGTCCAAAACAAACTTTCTAGTTATTTCAGCCGCGTAAGTGCCTAATCCACCAACAATTTTAGGTGGATACTCATAAACAAAGACTGCAAGTTTCATCCTAAACTTTCACCAGTTCACCATTAGGATGGGAATCTTGATACTAAAGCTTTGCTTAACTCGCTGTTGGCAAAGAGCAGAACATCGAAAAAGGAAGCTTCAAAGCAGCTGTAGGGGAAAAGTTTGATTAGGAAGCTGCACATAGCCTAATTGGCAAGGTGCCTTTAAATGAGTTTATCCCCTATTAAGAAAGAAATACTGGAAACCCTGTTGCGGATCGACAAAGCATTGAAGGCTACGGATGTGGCTAAGGAAAGCGGCAAAGACTTCAAGCCTACAATGATGCATATTTTGGGGCTCGTACGAATGGGGTACGTGAGCACTCCTGAAAAGGGGCTGTACGCCATAACTCAGAAAGGAAAAGAAGCGCTCCTGATGCCCGATTTAAGCAAGGAAAAAGCTGAGGCGATTTTGTCTTATGCGCCGCATGACAAAGCGTTCCACTTCTTCGCCGGCGTGGGAAGACCGCTCAATTTACATGCTCACGGCATCCGGGATTTCGCAATTAAAGTTGAAAAAGCAGATTCTGAGTCCGTACTGTTTCACATGAACCGCGGCGACTTCGAAGCATGGTTCATTGGGATGGGCGACGCAGACCTAGCCAAGAAAGTGGCAGCGTTGAAAGAGAAAAACTTGGGGGCAGAGGACCTTCGCAGCCAAATCCACGAAACGGTTGAGCAACGGTACATAGAGCTAGCTAAGTTGGTAGGTCAACCCATATGTCTGGAGTAAATTTAACTTAGGTTTTTTCTGCCGGTGTCAAGCGTTTTTCCAGTTTCTACAGTTACTGCTGAATTGAGGTGTACTCAATGTCTTCAGCGGCTTAGCTTGCAGGTTAAAACTCACTATCCGCCTCAGCATGATGCCGTTACGAACCGCTTAATGGCTTGCGATTGAGAGCGGGGTATGCAATGGATCTAATTTTTCGTAAATTTGCTGGCTGACTATGGAAAAAATGAAATACGTTAGTGTCGATATGACATGCCACAGGGGAGCGCTAAATTGAGTCAAGTAAAGACAATTTCTGTGAAATTACCTGAAGCGGTCTACCAAGAGATGGCTCTGCGTATTCCAGAAGGAGACAGAAGCAACTTTATCAGAGAAGCAATAAGCGAAAAACTCGAGAAAACGCCCAAGGCCGACAAGATTTTGGCTTTGGAAGAGCGGATGGGCAAAATCGAAGGGGAGCTGGGCCAAATAAGAAAGTACCTTGCCGACTTGGAGCTTCTGACGTTTCAGCATGGAAAAACCAACCCGCATAGCTTTTGCCTAGACGAGGTTGACCACAAAATTATGGAGTACTTGATGCATTACAAGAGCGCGACCACACCGGAGTTGGCGGAGTATCTTAAAACCAACAGGTGGCTAGTGCTGAACAGGCTTAGGAGAATCCAAAAGACCTCAAGGAAACAGGCTGGCAAATCCGTCATTGAGTATTACGGTGGGGAACGGTCAGGCAAGAAGAAGGCATGGTGGATAGACGAAGAATTAATCCAGGAATAAACGGCTACTTTAAATTTACTGATTTGTTTGGTTTGATGAAGTGTGGGCTCGTAGTCTAGTACGGATTAAGGCATCGGCCTCCGGAGCCGAGAATCCTGGGTTCAAATCCCAGCGGGCCCGCCAATCTTTTGCTTGATCGAAAAATGAAAGCTTGGTTTGACGTTTCTTTCTGTCTTTGAGGCAATTCGGAAATGGGGCGAAACCTTGCCTTAGCAGCTGTTCAACTTCATTTATCGTCTAACCAGCGCTGAGTTTCAGGGTTTTCACCCTTACACGTCTTTACGCGAGTTTGTAATGTCGGCAAGTTTTTCTGCCCACGCTCGGATGGCGTTGAGGTCTCGTGTGTCATAGATTCCGGGATCTGTTTCTGTATAGGCAGCTTTCATTCGAGGTCTGTCTGCGTTCATTGCTTTTTTGGCAAGCCAAGGCATATTGTTGTAGTTGTAGATTCCTCCGAATAGTCCCAACGCGACGGGTTGCAGATTGTATTTTGCGGCTTTTTCTTCGAGATACTTACGCTTAGCATTTGCGGCCAGTTCAGGTTTGGTTTTGTCAGAGGCTGAGCCGCAGCAGACAAAGAGCGCAACCTTCTTTGTAGCAAGTTGCTTCTGAAATTTCTTAAGAAAGTCTTCAGGTTCGCTTGTCCACCTGTTAATTTGGATTCCGCTGCCGACGACGATGAGTTCGTATTCAGCTATACTTTTCACTTTTTCTTTTTTTGCGTCTCTCAAATCGACCTCGAAGCCTTTTTGGAGCATAGTTTTTGCGATCTCTTCTGACGTGCTGGCTGTTGCGCCGTACCGAGTGCCGAAAACAATAAGTGCTTTACTCATTGGGTATCACCACCTTTCGATTGTCAGCAATGTTATACAGTTTTATCCCCACAAGAAGGTGCCAAATCATTAACAGTAAGCCTGCGCCGCCTACGAAGATGCTGGACCACAGATTGAAAATAGCCGGTGGCACAGACCCGACGCCCATGAGGTAAGCCAAGTCAAAAACACTTGCCATGATTCCCACGTATCCCGTTATGCTATAGAAGATTTTGCTCCGAAGGATTACGACAGATATTAAAAAGACAGCAATGGCAATGAGAAACATGCTTACTATGCCACCTATGCCTTGGTAGCCAGCGCCGGGGATACCTTTTGCAAGCACTGTTTGTGCAGCTGTCAGCAAAGCGGTTTTCTGCGTGGCGGTCGAGGCGCAGGTGTATTGGTTGCTGAGGGAAAGCATTTTGAATGACGTGCTTGAAACAATGTAAACAGTTATTCCCGCTAGACACATAGACGTGGCTGCTGCAGCGAAAATTCGGCTGGTTTTTCTAAACGCAAAGTAGAGAGCGACAAACATGATGCCGACCAAAGCGTAGTCAATGATGTCAAAAAAGTTGAGGGAAATTATCCCCAGTAAACTGTTGTTCTGAAGCAGCGTGAACCAGGCAACCGCAGTTTTCGGTGCTGCGCCAAAGAACATTGTCATTTCTGCACCCATGTTTCTTCGGAAACCCAATGCGGCAACCAAGGCAGCTATTGCGCCGATTCGATAGAGAGTTTTCCATCTTGCGTCAACGGCGACTGATGTCTTAGTCATGGAGTTTCTGCCTCGATTATTGTTTGTTCTGCTGTTTTGCTGATTTCGTCTTCCGTGAGGTCTATTCTCAGAGTGCCATTTTTGCCGATAACTTCTAGAATTATGCCTTCTTTGAAACTGGCTTGCACTAGCTCGCCTAAGGTGCCTTCAACTAGCACTAAATCGAAGGAGCCGTTGGTTAAACTGATGTTTTTGAGGTGTCTTCTTGCCTTTAGTTCAATTGAGAACACATGTTCCTTGATATTTCCCATGTTATTTCTCCTCAGGCTTCTTTAATCCTTCCTAACTGTGATTAGTTTTATTTGATTCAGGTGCTTAGAAGTAAGTATTGGAGCGAAAAACTCAGTATCTGGTGGAAAAATGAGCAGTGATTCTGGAATCGAAAAATTGTTTTTTGAACTTGCTAGCGGAAGTCGCTTGAGTATGTTAAGAGAATTAAGATGTGAGAACCTAAAAATGCAGGAAATCGCTCGAAGACTCGATGTCACCCCAACAGAGGCTTTTCGGCAGTTGGAACGGCTAGGTGCAGCTTCACTGGTTCATAGACAACCTGACGGCGCTTTTGCTCTTGCAGAGTTCGGCAAAATCGTGCTTCAGATTTCAGAGTCGCTGGATTTTATCTTTAGGTATAAAAGCTATTTTTCGACACATGATTTAACGCAGTTTCCAAGCCAGTTCGTGAGCAGGATAGGCGAGCTTTCAAAGGCGGTGTTGCTTATGGACACGATAGAAAGTTTGAATAAGGGTTCAAAGTGGTTTACTGAAGCGACCCAATACATTTGGGCAATAGGCGAAGGCACGATTCCTGAGTACATGATTCCTATTATGAATAGGAAGGTGGAAGCTGGAATTCAGATAAAGATGCTTATCCCAATGCAAAATGTAGCAGCGGCAATCCCGCCTGTTGCGCAGAGAAACGTTGAACTGCGGGGGTTATCTGACCTTCCCGGAGTAGTCGCCCTTACCGAGAAATATGCAGGTGTATGCTTGCGTCAAATTGACGGAAAAATGGACTATTCAGGCTTCTATGGCACTAACTCTGACTTCCATAACTTTGTAAAAGACCTTTTTCTTTACTACTGGGAAAAAGGAAAGCGAGCTTAAGGCAAATCCAAGGATTCGCTTAAATTCAATTTATCTATCGGAATAAAAATTTGCATATGCTAAAAATCCGTTATTTGCGACGAAGCAAAAGCCGTATCTTGCTCGCAAGCTGGTATAATAGGCTGCTAATGGCGATGGCGAAAGCTGGAAAAACGGGCATTATATACCAGTAAATCTTTGTTTGTGCAAACGAGAACACTAGCAGCACGATTGCCATCCACAGAAAAATCAGTGTATCCTGTTTTAAGCGCCTAAAGAAAGTGTTGTATGCACACAGCCCCACGGCGATGGGTAGAAGAGCTAACCAAAGCCAGTTTTCGTTATGGAATAAGAAGCTAAAATAGAAGAGGTAGCCTGCAAAGTGACCCTCAAGAGTACCAGCTGACCTTGTTACATCAGCGTAGATGAAGTACCACTGCCAAAACTGATTCCCAAAACGGACGGCCATGTAGATCAGCCAAGGCGAAAAAAGCAAAATACCAACACTCCAGAAGAGATTGAAAGCTTTCGTCAAGAGAAAACGTAGGCTCTTTCTCGTTGCAACCAAGTAAGCACCTAAGATTAGCGGAATCAACAAGGCAGCGAGCTGCTTAGTCATCAGCGCCAACCCAAAAAACAGGCCACCAAAAACCGCGTTTCGAACAACATTTTCTTTCCCTTCGCTCAGAACAAAGAAATATATGCTTGCCAGCGCGAAGCACGTTAAAGGGACATCGGTCATTGCGTACCTTGCGAAAACGAAGTAGGTTAAGAAGGTGCCCAATACGAGAGCCGACACGAATCCGACTGGACGATTATAGAGTTTCTTTCCCAAAAAGTAAATAATAACCAAGGACATGGCACCAAATCCTGCGCTCCAAATCCTAGAGGCAAAATTCGTGACGCCGAAAACCTGGTAGCTAAGAGACATCAGCCACATCAACAATGGAGGCTTCCCAATCACGAATGATATGGCGCCGTCAACCCAAGGCGTCAAATAATCCCCAGTTTTTACCATATGATAAGCCCATTGAGAATACGTTTGCTCATCAGCAGTTTGAAGGACGCCACTCCCCAAGTTAATGAAGAAGATCATTGAAAAAGCCAAAATCCCCAAAATGAAAACAGCGTCAGCGTGCCTCTGAAGCCAAGAGAGATTTTTCTCTGAATCGTCTCCTGGTTCATCTTTTCGGTTCTGCCTTCGAGAAAAGTAAACGTAACGAACAACTGCAAAAACTGCAAAAGCAGCAATGGTGCATGCGATGGCGTCAAACATGACAGTGGTCAAAAATATGGGGTTGGCAGGTTGCGAAACAGTGAGTTGATCCGCCGCGTTGGTTAAGGCTAAGGCGTAGACTTTGCTGTCGTCTGAACCTATGTATAAAGTGTTGTTTGCGATTGCAGGTGATGATTCTATGATATTTCCTGTCGGGTAAAGCCATTCTTTGGCGCCTGTTGTGGCGTTTAGACAGTAGATGTTGTCGTCTTGGGAGCCCACGTAAACGTTGCCGCCTGCTACTGCTGGAGAAGATGTTACCCAATATCCGGTTGCGCTCTGCCAGATTTTGCTCCCCGTTGACGAGTTAAGGCAATAGACGTTGTTGTCATCGGAGCCAAAGTAAACGCAGCCGTAAGCGACTGTTGGAGAAGATTCCACTTCATCGGCTGTTTGGTACTTCCAAGCTTGTGCGCCTGTGGAAGCATTTAGGGCGTACATATAGCCATCGTAGGAGCCAATGTAAACGAGGCCGTTGTTGACGGCGGGAGAAGAAGTGTCAGATGTCCTAAGTGGGTGAACCCAAATTTGGCGACCTGTGGACGCATCAAAAGAGTAAACGCAATCGTTGCCACTACTGATGTATACTGCCCCGTTTGAAACTGCAGGTGAAGAATCAATTGGGTTCATGTTTTGAACATTCCAAATCGTTTTCCCGTTTGTAGCGTTCAAGGCGCATAGGTTACTATGCGAACTCACGTAGACAATGTCACCGACGACTGCAGGTGAAGACCGTACTTCGCCCCCGGCAAATGTCCTCCAAAGAGGATGCCCAGTCCCAATATCAAGACAGTAAAGGTACCCGTCGTCGGCGCCGACGTAGACACGTTGATCGTAGATTGCTGGGGAGGACCATACTTCGTACCTGATTGGGTACTTCCAAATTACTTCCCCGGTGGAACCGTTGAAACAGTAAAATTGGCTGTCTCGTGAGCCCACAACGACAAAGCCTTGTGCAAAAGATGGGGAGGACTGCACCATCCTGCCAGTTGAGTAATTCCACAGCAATTGGGCAGAATTCGCTGAAAGTGTATCCGGGTTGTAGCCGCTGTGGCTTGGGTCTTGGCGAAACATCGGCCACCCGCCGCTACTGGAACCTGTGCTACCTGAACTGCCTGAAGCCACCGACATATCAAAGGCTTGAATTAGGCTTATTGAAATCAATGCAATTAGAAGCAAGGTGCGTTTCTGTATTGCCATCATAGCAAGACACCGCCACAAGACAATATTAAAGTAATTGGAGTTCAGCCGAAAAGTCTGCGGGTTCCGGATTTTTCCGATATTGACGTTTATGATTGTTTGTTGTTTCAAGTTAAGCCAACAATTATTGATATCTCACCGCCGCGAATCGATAGTAAACTTTTCGAAAGTGTGAGTGCATGATTAGTTGCCAAAACTGCTGTAACAATCATGCCAAGCTTGAAAGGAAAAAATGAGAACGAAATGTTTTGCAAAGCCCTTTACAGCTGCGACAAATGCGGCTTAAAGTTCAAAGTCGCATATTAAGCAATTTCAGAGACTTTTTTTGTTCTGAAAAGAAATAAGAAAAATCGCAAATTTACATGTTTTAGGCGAAAAGATTCCTGATGTACTTCACAATTAGCTGCGGCTGCTCAAAAGCCGTTTTCAAGACCCTCCGAGGATTCCTAAGATGATTCCTCAAAGACAACTTTTTATATTCTTCAAGCGCCTTAGCAGCGATTTCTTTCACTTCTTCAGGGGCAAAATCCGGAGTGGAAATCAGCGGCATTCCTTTCGGTTGACGAGCCGCTGCAAAGGAGTTCCAGCCCAAGTTTTCCTGAATATATCCTTTAGACTTGCATTCTTCGTACAGTCTTGTTCCGTACGAGGGTGTAGCCATGAAAAGGTGCATACCAACGTCATAATCCCGTTTGAGTTTTAAGGCGAAATCAACTGTTTTCTGCATGTTTTCTTTCTTTTCTCCAGGAAAACCAATGATGTAGAAAGCACCCGTTTTCAGGTCAATGTCTTTGCAGATTTTCGCAACTTCAACTACGCGATTTAGGTCTAAGTTTTTGCAGATTACGTTATCTAGTATCTGCTGGTCGCCTGACTCAACTCCAAAAAAGACGCTTTTGCAACCTGACTTCTTCATTTTCTTCAGCAGATTTAAGTCTAAACAGTCAGCACGTACGCCATTTGGGGTCTCCCAACCGATCGCAGTTTTCTTCATAATCAACCCATCACAGATCGCTTCAAACCTTGCCAAGTCAAGGGTCAAGTTGTCGTCTTCAAAGAAAATGTTCTTGACATCAAATTTTTCAACCACATATTGAATGTGGTTTAAGACATAGTTTGCAGAGTGCGCTCTGAACCCCTTGCCCATGTGAAGGTGAACTGAGCAGAAGCAGCAGTTGAACGGGCAGCCTCTACTGGTCACCATTGATATGGCTCGTTTTCTGAAGCTTCGGTAGCCTATTTTTTTGGGATTCAGGTACTTCTCCATGTCTACTAAATCATAGGCTGGGTAAGGAAGGTCATCCAGATTTTTGATGAAATCTCTCGAAGGGTTTACTTTGACTTCTCCATTTTGGCGAAAGGCAATGCCTAGAATTTCATTTAAAGTTTTTTTTCCTTCAAAAAAGGCTGCTATTTCAGGCATGACGTATTCGCCTTCGCCTGCTACAGCGATGTCAACGCTTTTTGCCTCTTCCAGAAACCCTTTCTGGACAGTAGTGACATGAGGGCCACCTACAACCGTTAAAATATCTGGATTAAGCTCTTTGGCTAAATCGCTAATTTTAACCGAGTTTTCTATTTGGCAAGTGAACGGCCCCGCTATTCCTAAAACATCGGGTTTTCGACTATCTATTTCACGTTTTATCTGCTCAAATGACATGCCTACGTTTACGGTTTCGCCGTTTCTTTGGAATAAACCGTCAGCCATGAAGGCATCAAAAATCTCGGTTTGATAACCTGATTTGATAAGCATTGCGGCGATGTACATTAATCCGAGAGGCAGATTACCAGCTGGTGGTTCCGAGCCGGCATAAAAGGTCTGCGGCGGATTTATGAGAACTATTTTCATTGATGGTTACCAATAATTATAGAGCTGACTTCTTTGAAATATTTAAATTAACTCATTTACTTATTTGTCATAATACCTTTTTGGAATCATCCATTTCCCATTTATTTCTTCATAGACGAAAAACAGATACTAAGACTTATAGTTTGTATGTTGCAGTTATGCAACAACCACATAAGTTTATGAGCGGTTGTTTGGCTTTTTATATTATTAACTTTTGCTCGGTTCTAATGGAGGTGACGTTTTTGAGTATGCGTGAGGAAAAGAAGGGCAAAATGACTGTCGCTGAGGCAGGAAGGAAAGGTGGAGAAAAAACCGCTTCGACTCATGGCCGAGAATTTTATGAACAAATCGGTCGAAAAGGCGGCGAGAAGGTTTCTGCGGAACGAGGTCCAGAGTTTTACAGTGAGATAGGTAGCAAAGGCGGGTCTGAAAGAGCCAAACAGCATGAAGGAACAAATGAAGCAATGGGGAAAACAAGTCTTGAAGAAGCAGGACACAGAGGCGGGCAAAGAGTCCGAAGGTTGATCCAAGCAGGCAAGGAACATGAAGAGGAGTAAAAGTCAAATTTTTCCAAATTATTTTTTGTCAGTTCCACCCTGAACATTTTGTTTTCATTTATTTTTTAGGAGGTGAAATAGTTGTCCCAGGAAAAAGGCAAAATGACGGTCGAAGAGGCTGGAAGAAAAGGTGGACTGCGTACATCTGAGACCCATGGGGAAAAGTTCTATAGCGAAATAGGCCGGAAAGGCGGAAAAATAGGTGGGCCAAAAGGGGGACAAAGAGTGCGTAATCTCATTCAGGCGGGAAAAGAGCATGAGCAAGAATAAATAAATGCAGTTGTTCGATCTTTTTGATTGTTATAAGTACTCTTGAATTTCGGGGTGGTTTTCCATTAAAACAGTGCTTAAACCCTGTTTTCGAACAAAAGAATTGTTTGGATTCATGGTAATGGTTTTTCGATATTCAAGTTTGTTCCTGTAGTTGGAGGTGATACATTTGGCCAAAGAGAAAAGAAAAGGGAAGATGACGGTTCAAGAAGCAGGACGCTTGGGCGGAGAAAAAACCGCTCAAACCCATGGACGCGAATTCTATAGTGAAATAGGCAGCAAGGGCGGGCAAACGGTTCGCAGGCTTATTCGGGAAGGAAAGGAACACGAAGACGAGACAACAATTAATATTTAGCGTTTTGTAGGACCCGTTAAAGGGTAGGAGGTGAAACAACGGATAGTCAAAATGTCTTAAAACACAGAGGAACCAGTAAAAGGAGTGGAACGAGGCGCCAATACACAAGCAGAGCGGGAAAATCCGGTCACGTGAGCCCAGCTATCGTTGAAAAATACCTCGCGGGCATTCATTTCCCGGCTGAAAAAAAGAACCTGATAGATAAGGCATCGGACAAAAAAGCGCCGGACAATGTGATAGACATGTTGAAAAGGCTGACGGATAAAACCTACAGGTCGCCGATTGACATAACTAAAGAAATGGGAAAATCGAGTAAAGCAACCTGAAAAACCAGTTTTCTTTGCTTAATTTTCTAAAGTTTCCCACTTCGGAACTATATCAGACTGTCAACTGAAGCTAAGGAAGAGATAATTTCGTCCCGTTTGAATAACATAGTTTCCTTCACACTTAACCCGCGTTCCTTTAGATACCAGATAAAAATATTGAAATAGTATCCAGCCGCATTTTGTCTTATGAAGCAAATTCTTATTTTATATTATAGCCGAACAGGCAACACAGAAAGAATGGCCAAAGCGGTAGCGGAAGGCGCAAAGATCAGCGACGACATTAAGGTTGAAGTGAATTATCATGTCGAACCGGAAGACCTGGACGCCTATGAGGCGATACTTGTAGGAACACCAACTTATCATCATGAGATGGCAGTTGAATTCAAGAACCTCTTTGAGGAAGCAGCCACAAAAGGCATAAATCTAAAAGGTAAGGTCGGAGCAGCATTCGGATCCTACGGATGGACCGGAGAAGCACCAAAACTAGTCCTGGAAATAATGAAGTTCAAGTTCGAGATGCAAGTCACTGAACCGCCGCTGCTCGCAAGGTACTCACCAGACCAAAAAACGCTCACCGACTGCAGAAACCTCGGAAAAAGAGTTTCCGAAAACTTGATGAGCAAGGCTTAACATAAGCAGATAGGAGAATTTTTATGGATAAACCAAAAGACAATCTCCTTGAATTCTTGAAAAACCAGATCAAGGTTGAAAAGGATATAGTGGCTTCCTTGGAGAAACCATTGATGAGCATGAAGAACCCGGCCGTCAAAGGTGTTCTAAAAGGAGTCTCTCTTGACTCTATAAAGCACGCTGAACTCTACATGTCCGCAGTTACACTTCTCACAGCAGCGTCCACTGCTTTAACGCAGGATAACTTGGATGAGCAGCGAAAACTTGTTGAGAAGCACATTGAAATCGAGTCGGAACTCATCAAGAAGCTGGAAATAATGATCCCAACCATAGACAACAACAAAGTAGTTTTTCTTTTGAACTCTATCTTGGCTGACGAACGCAGGCATCATGAGATGCTCAAGATGGTCTTGGAAATCATTGTTCACGGAGAAACCATAACAGAAGATGACTGGTGGAAACTACTCTGGGAAAACGCGCCGTTCCACGGAGCACCTGGCGGAGGATAAAAAAGAAAAAATTTTTGGACTTACACCTAAGAATTGGTGTTTTCCTGCATTACTTGTGCGGAAGAGGTCCATGTGTCTTCGACGATAAGCTGAAGCTCCTGAAGCACCGAAGCCAACATTTCACCTTTGCAAGTCAACCCATAAGCTTTGGGGGTTCTTCTTATGAAGATGAGTTTTTTGCCTTTCAGCCCTCTCAGATACTTGTAGATTCGCCTCATAGAAAGCTCAGTTTCCTTCGCAAGTTTCCCAGCTGAAATCCCTTCATCCGGGATTCTACCGTAAACTTTACGTTCGGTATCTGTGAAGGTTTCCTTGCACGGGTCCCTTTTTGATTTGAAAAAGAAGATGTAGTCCCTTTCTTCAGGGGTTTCTATCAAGCCAACCGAGCGTAAACGCTTAAGGATGCGTGACGCAATTTTCGGCGAAATCAAGGCTTCAATATCTTCAAACGTTTTAGGCCCCGACAATAGTGATTGCAGGAGTATTTCCTCGTAGCATTCTGAATGGGCGGGCAGCATTTCAGCGAATTCTGGAAAAGCTTCAAGCAGTTCGGTTAGTCGACCGCCGAAGGTGGTTGCGTAGTATTCATCTCGTGCTTCTGTGGCGAGCCCCACCGCCATCAGCGGCTGTAGGTACTCTTCGTTTATGGTATCTTGGCTGTGGGTGTGTCCGGTTTTCTTGAGCTCCTGCTGCAATTGGCTGACTGAGTATCTACCGTTTACGATTGCTTGAAGAATGTGGAGTCTTGTCTCGTTTTTTAGGACATTGAATAGTTCTTTTAGGTAGTTCGGGTTGTCCATAGTTTCACGGAGTTTTCTCAGTTCGTTTTTGAGTTTGTAGACTTGGCATCGGTTTATGCATTCTAGAGCGCTTATGGGAGCGCAGTTTCTGCATTCTGCGTCAAGTGTCTTTAGCATCCCAGACATGTCGTTGGCGTTCACTGTTTTTCTGGTTTGAGTTAAAACGTTTCCCATTGTTTTTGGCTCCTACTAGAGCAAGCCGCCGCGTGGCATGATAAGTGTAAAGATTGAGAGATTGGAGGTGAAAACTGATTCTTTGCGATTTGATAGGCCACCATGACACGCGTCATATAGTATGACAGGCGTCATGTTTAAATAAGTTTTCCCCAAAAGTAACCCTAATTGGTGCCGAACTTGATACTTCCGTGCGAGGTAGGGGTAAAAACTGTTTTGCCATCAGTAAAAGCTATCATGGCTAGAGAAATCGTTACAAACCGAGGGTTAAATGAACAGCAAACGGCAGAACTGTTGGGGCTATCACAAAGCGCAGTCAGCAGATACATAAACAAAGAAAGAGGAAACAAACTACTTAATTTAGAAAACTCGACGGAAATTTTGGCGCTAATAAACCAAATGGTCGCCACTCTGATAAAAGAGCCCAACAACAAAACCCAAGTCCTCGAGCTCTTCTGTCAAACTTGCCAAGCCGTTAGAAAAAAAGGTCTAATGTGCCCCATTTGCCAAAAAGAAATGCCAACATCTTGGGCAGACAATTGTTTGTTTTGCCGCTAAAGAGACCGCTAACATATTTATTAAAAACGAAACACCCCTTGATTTTGAGGGACTTGGATGTCCTACGACGAAAACGCCATTTTGGACACAATTGCATTGGTAAGCAAAACGGTAGTTAACATAAGCACATTAAAACTTGTGCACAACATTTTCTACCAGGCAGTTCCGGTTGGCGGAACAGGGTCAGGAACCATAATAGATTCGAGCGGACTGATTTTAACGAACAATCACGTGGTCGGCGGCGCTCAAAAAATCAACGTTACCCTAGGAACCAACGAAGTGCTTGAAGGCAGAATAGTTGGGTCATGTGCCATACATGACATAGCCGTCGTTAAGGTTGATGGACAAGGGAGGAATCTTCAGGCGGCAGAGCTCGGCGACTCAGATAAAATACGGGTTGGTCAGAGAGTCTACGCGATCGGCAACCCCTTCGGATTGGCTGGCGGTCCAAGCGTAACTTCAGGCGTAATCAGCGCTATCAACAGGACGATAGAGTCCGAAAGCGGGTTGTTAGAGAACCTTGTTCAAACCGATGCGTCCATTAACCCTGGAAATAGTGGCGGCCCACTCGTCGAAGTAACAGGAAAAGTGATAGCGATAAACGCTGCGATAATACCGTTTGCTCAAGGCATAGGTTTTGCAATCCCAGTGAACTCCGCAAAAACATGCAGCGATGATATTTTAGAAGGCGGCTCCGCCAAAAGGCCATGGCTTGGAATAGTCGGCTTAACTTTAACAAGACAAATCGCACGTTACTACAGACTGCCTGTAGACCACGGAGTCTTAGTGACCAGGGTTGCAGAGGGCAGTCCTGCAGAATCCGCTGGAATCGTAGAAGGAGACATAATCCTGGAGATAAGCGACGCTGAGACACGCGGGATTGAGGATTTGGTTAATGAGATTCGCGAGAAGAAGGTTGGAGATGTCGTCAGAATCCTTGCCGCTCGTAGAGGAAGGCAGCACTTCTTTGAGTTAACGTTAATGGAGGCACCTTAGCGCAACTTTAGTAATGGAGATACAGATATGGATCAAAACGGCATTAAAGAAATCCTAGACAAATACAAGGGCATCGCAGTTGTCGGCTTATCCAAAGAGCCAGAGAAGGATAGCCACAGAGTCGGCGCCTACCTAAAGCAGCGTGGCTACCGCATCATCCCAGTCAACCCCTTCGCAGACAAGGTTCTGGACGAAAAAAGCTACCCTAGCCTGCTTGACATCCCGCCTGAAATCCAGAAAACCATCGAAATAGTCGACGTCTTCAGACCAGCAAAAGATGTACCGCTGATAATGGAGCAAGCTATCAAACTGAAGCAGAAGAACGGAAAACCCTACGTTGTTTGGATGCAGGTTGGAATAGTAAACGAAGAAGCCGCAGAAGCGGGTAGGCGCGCGGGTTTAATTGTTGTTATGGATAAATGTTTGATGGTTGAACACCGTCGCTTAGGTTCTTAAGAAAAGCATGTGCAACTTTACAAAACAAGTTAAAATCTCCCGCCTACATGATTTTTTCCAGAGCTCTCTGAATTTCCTGATAGTTAGGCTCAACTGCCGGATCGTCTGAAACCCAAACGTACATGACTGTGCCGTTCATGTCTAAGATGAATATTGAACGTTTCGCAACCGTGTACCCTTTGAGCCCAGCAAAATCAGATAGTTCTAACCCGTATTTTCTGACGACGTCACGGTTGTAATCGCTCAGCACTGGGAAGGGCAACCTGTTTTTCTCCACGAAGGCTTTGTTGCTAAAAGGATCGTTGACGCTTACGCCTACAACTTGCGCTTCTAAGTCGGTAAGCCGAGACATCGAATCGCGGAACTCACACATCTCTTTCGTACAGGTTGCAGTGAATGCTCCCACGAAAAAAGCCAACACCACTTTTTGTCCCAAGAATTCCTTGAGGCTCCTCAGCTTCTTGTCAGTGTCAGGAAGAGTAAAATCTGGTGCCTTATCGCCAACTTTGACTTTTGTTTCCATGAAATTCAGGTCCTAAATTCTATGAAATGTGAAGGCGTATAAATGGATGCCGTTTTCTAACCAAATTCAAAAGCGCACGGACAAATCTTGTTTAGAACACATATGTCACATTTGGGTCTTCTTGCAATGCAAACTTGCCGCCCATGGAAAATCAGCAGATCGGTAAGTTTCATCCATTTCTCCATCGGCGTGATTTTCATCAGGTCCTGCTCTATCTTGGTTGCGTCCTCATTTTCTGTTAAACCGAGTCGTTGTGAAATCCGGTGGACGTGCGTGTCAACTGCTATGCCTGCGATTATGCCGTAAGAGTTGTTTAATACGATGTTGGCTGTTTTTCTTGCTACGCCCGGCAGTTCCACGAGCTCCTCCATAGTCTTTGGCACCTGTGAATCAAATTTTTCTACGAGCATTTGGCAGCATTTCTGCAGGTTTCTGGCTTTGTTATGGTAAAAACCTGTTGAACGTATGTCTTGCTCAAGCTCTTTTAAATTGGCATTAGCGTAATCCTCGGGGGTTCGATACTTCTTGAATAGCTTTTGGGTTACAATGTTGACACGTGCATCGGTTGTCTGTGCGGAAAGCATTGTTGCCACAAGCATCTCCAGTGGGTTAGAGTAGGTGAGAGCAGTTTTTGCATCCGGGTACTTTTTTTCCAGGAACTCTATGACTTTTGCAACGCGGGCTCTGGGTTCAAGGTAAATTTCGGGGTTTTTCATTTTTTGTGCCTCTCATAAGTGCTGGTGTGTGAACATTAAGAAATAAAGCGTGGCGACAATAAAAGATTTTTGACCTGCTTGGACTTAATGTTTTAACATTTGTTTAGTAATAGTTACTTATTCTCTAAATTTGACAAGTCACAATCTGTTATAACAGCGCAATGTTTATATAATTTCTAATAATCTGAAAATGCGTATCGGCCTATCTAAAGTGGAAACCATGGTGAACCCAACAAGAGTAACAGTAGCCTTCGACAAAACAACAGCTGATCTGCTCGAAAAAATAAGCAAAGACGCAGAAGTCTCCCAGAGCGAAGTCATGCGTCGAGCCCTAAAATTCTACAACGACAACATGGTTCTCGAAGATCCTGCAGTCAAGAAAAAAATCCACGGCTACATGGACATGCTACTTGGCGGCGAACACATAATCCTCGACGTAGACCACTGGCTCATGTTCCTAAGCCTTATTGCCACATCGCCCCAGAAAGAAAAGTTCTGGAGCGAACATAAAGAAGTAGCCCGCGCCCATTGGGAACAGCTTAAAACGAAGGTTCGTTCACCCGAAGAAATGTTGACGCGACTTGAGGTCTGCAACTTTTACCGCCTCACGAAGAACGCCCCGAACGACTACACGCTAGTCTTGGTATCCGAGATGTCGAAGGATTTTATTAGAGTGTTCCTTGAAGAATACTTCTCAGCCATGGGCGTCAAAGCAGAGATAAAAGAAAACCTCACCAAACTTAGAGTAACCATCAAACCGTCCACGCCAAGAATCTGATAACTGTCTTCGGCAAAAGCCTTTTACCTCAAATTTGATAAGCAGTACTGCAGGTGAATTTGAGTTGAGTTTAAAACTAAAAGTTGACGAAAAGGAAATCCCCTTAAACGAGTTTGTGGAAAAAATCTTAAGTGGAACCATAACTGGGGCGGTAACTTCTTTGCGTGGAATAAAGGATGATTGGGAAAAAATCGAAATAGAAATCAAGAAATAAGTTTAGCCTTTGAACTCCACTGAACTCTCTATTTCCGCGAATAATTCCTTTTTCGCCTTGCAGATAGGGCAGACATAAGGCGGGTCTTCTCTGAAAACCACGTAACCGCATTGTTTGCAGTACCATAACTTCTTTTTGACTGTAGGTTGAGCTTTCCCTACTTCCGGCGATGCCGAGGAGGCTTTCTTTTGGTCTCCTCCCGCTGTTGTCGGTTTAGCTGAGGCGCCCGTTTGAGATCCGTATGCTCTTGCCTGCTTTTCTAGTGGTCTTCGCTCCGGGACTTCTGGCAGGTTTTTGCTTTCGTACACTTGTTTGTTGACGTAGAGGCGGCAGTAACATGAGCCGTATTGTGCGACGTCTGGGTCACGGTAGTCGCAGGGGCAGATGATATCGCGGTCGAACTCGAAGTTGTTTGAGGTGAGTCTGCATGGACAAAGCGGGTAGCCATAGCGGTCTTCATTCGTCTTTAATCCTTCAAGAAAACCTTGAAGCAGATCCGGTTGAGGAGTAAGGAAGTATCCATAGGTTTTGGCGTCTGCTTCGGCTCTTTTACGTACTTCTTCAATGGTGGTCAAATTTCAAGAACCTCCTTGAGTTTGTCCTTGCGGAAACCTGTAATCACAACTTTGTCATCGACAATCGTGGTGGGGTAGCTCAGCATGCCGCCCATGTTCTGAATTGTGTCGCGAATTTTCTGTTTGTCTTCCTCTTCTGCCAAGTCAACATCAACGTATTCGTACTCGATATTGTTTTCGTTCAGGTACTGTTTTGTTAGTTTACACCATACGCATGTGCTTAACGCGTAAACGAAAACTCTGTGCTTGTTGTTTTTGCCAGCAACTTTGGAAATATTCATATCAAAACAACTCTGCTAGAAACAGTTGCCTGCAGGGGCATATAACTTTTTAGATTTAAAAATTTAGGTTTCAGGTAAAACTGGTTTCAAATTGCCGAACTCGTTTTGAACTGAATATGCACACCTCGACCATACGGGAGAAACAATGCCTTAGAAGAAATGCCTTTACGTCCTGCTGATGTATCCTCCGCCCACGATTAGCAAGCTTTTCGGCGGTTTTTGCAGCTAGACCCTTGACCAACAACCGCTGAAGCCACAAACATTCCCGAGCCTGTTCCCACAAAGATTACATCAAATTTCGTCACAAAACCTTCTGCATATGGAAAGAAAAGAGCAAAAACAAATGAACTTTTCGACTGACACTCATGCAGTTGGAAAATCTTTTATGCGAGTTATGGTTAAGTTATTTGAGGATTTTAATGGCAAAAACAGCAAAACCAGCCAAACCCACTAAAGCTGAAGAGGAAAAGAAAAAGAAAGCCTACTATGCCAAAAGCGAAAAAAAAGCCAAAGAAGTCAAAAAATAAGGCGTTATCTCAGAAATTTTGGCAGGCAACGCTTGTCGTGGACGGCGTCGAATCTTTCAAGTTCCCCCTTTGTTAGTGGTAACACAATTCTCGAAACTAAGCCATTCAGGCTAAAAGGCAGCCGAATCAAACGCATTTCCCCCGAGGTAACCCACTCGTCAATGTGGATCCCAATGCCCTTCACTTCTCGCGCCAAATCAAGCCTTTCCTGGCTGCTCAGAAAGTAAGCTTCTTTGTCGAAGACGTGAATGTGGAAACCTCTACCTGAGTAAACAGTTTTGATTTCTGAAAAACGGTTGCCAAGGTACTCATAGATGCTAACAGCTTCCTGCTTTACCATTTCCAGCTCCAGCTCGCAGAAACTCAAACCCTGCTGTCTCTTCATCTTGTCCGCTAAAGTGCCGTGAACTGGGCAGGTGATGTTTTCTGGGTCAAGATCGAAAGCGAGTTCCTGCCCTGTTTTGCCGCCGTTCGCATCGTAGACAGTACGGTCGTAATAAACTGCTTCTGGCAAAAAGTCAAGTATTTGCAGCCGCAAATCCTCCAAATCAGAGTATTCGTCAACGATAATTGTCGTTGAAGCATCTTCCTTGTATTTTTCGGGGTAGATTTTGGTGTGCCTCCCAATGATAACCGCAAACCTGACCCTGCCCTGTTGACTGCTGAACCATTGAGCTACAGATTGTAGATTAAACTCTTCGGTGTAAAACTGTTTTCTTTCGTCTAAAGTGGTATATCTCATGCCGAGGGGCAGATAATATCGTACCATAATAACCACCAATGGAAATAGAGAACTAACCGAAAAAGGTTTTACGCAAAATTGAAGCGGAGAAACCCTAATATTTGGCGCTTCGTTGCTTTTTAGTGGTGAAACTTTGCCTATTGACCCTGATTTTCAAACAAAACGCCAAGTGGTTGGCGAACATAACGGACACAAAGTCTGGGGACCTGTAGTAGCCCCGCAGAAACTGGGAATTCATGGAACAACAAGCGCTGTGGATTGGGATAGCTGCGTCGGAGACGGTGTATGCATCGACGTTTGCCCAGTTTCGCTTTATGATTGGGCTGAATCGCCCGGACACCCGCTGAGTGAACGCAAATCTGACCCTGCACGCGAAAACGACTGCATACAATGCCTTGCATGCGAGATGCAGTGCCCGGCTCAAGCGATAAAAATTACTCCGCACTAACCAAGCCTCTTCTGTTTTTATTTGGCAAATATTATATTAGCAGACGCTTCAAATATTGCCTTGGGCACCCTGTATGAGTAGCGGACCAAAAGACAAAGTAATTGCGGTTATGCCATCTGACGCTTCGGCAAAAACCACCGATGTTGTTGAAGAAATAATCTCCTGCATACTGGAGGCAGGTGAAGTCGACATTGTTGGGGTAGAAGATGGAATTTTTTTGGCGTGTTCAGCCGTGAATATGGCTTCGGAAATCGCCAAAGTCTACGTTCAAGACATCTACATTGGAAGTCTCAAAACGACAGCGGTCAATAAAGCATCAGCCATTGCTGTGCATCTGGGACAAAAGCAAATTGGGGATTATGCCACGGCAGCAGAACAGGAGGAAAAGGGATTTGAAGATGTCGAAGAGCAAACCGTCAGCGTAAGCAGGACAGCCAGTTTAGAAAGGCTCCTCACCATAAGTCTAATGAGGCTAGCCAGATTTGAAAAAATCAGGATAGTTGCTGCCGGCGGCTCGATCAGCGACGCTGTTTCGCTTGCCTTGAGGCTGACGACGGGTCAGATTTCCAAAGACGAAGTAGGCACCAAACTTGTGCACCTGTACTCTATAAAAATGAGAGACGACCCGACAAAAAGCATAGCCGCAGTGTCCATCTACATTCAAAAAGGGTTATCGACAGTCTACAGCAAAAGACAAAGGGACCTGCTCAAAAGCATGGAAAGCGGAAACTCCGCCTCGGCTTAAATTGGCAAAATTAGAAAACTGGGTTAAAAACTAAAGAAAAAAAATTTGTGAATTGAGTGGCTGCTTTTAAAGGCTTAAGTTTTTGTTCACTCTGTCCCAGTTTACGATGTTCCAGAAAGCTTCGATAAACTTTGGTCGTTCATTCTTATAGTCAACGTAGTATGCGTGCTCCCAGACGTCCAGAACCATGAGGATTTTGAATGTCGGGTAAACGTTAACGTTGTGCTTCTCAATCTGCATAATCAGCGGTCTGTCTACGCACGGGTGAACGACTAAGGCAGCCCATCCTGAACCTTCCGTTGTCGCTGCAGCTTTCGTAAATTCTTTCTTGAACTGCTCGAAGCTTCCGAATTCCTTGTTGAGTGCGTCGGCTAATGCTCCGCCGGGTTGTCCTCCGCCGCCTCTGCCTGCGGGCGCCATGTTTTCCCAGAACGTCGAGTGCAAAAGGTGGCCGCCGATGTTGAAGGATAAGTCTTTGAGTAAAGCTTTCATGTCTATTTCAGCGTTTTCTTTGCGTGCCTTGTCGAGTTTTTCGAAGTCTGCGTTGGCGCCGTTTACGTATGCTTGGTGATGTTTGTCGTGGTGAAGCTTAAGCTGCGTCTCTGAAATGTAAGGTTCCAGTGCATTGTAGTCGTAAGGCAATTTTGGAAGACTAAATGATTTTACTTTCTCCATAAAATTCACCAAAAACCAAACGAAACCAAAGGATAAAACAACTAATATACTTTACCTTAAAAGAAATTCAGGCAAAATCAGATTAGCTTATAACCTCCATTTCAATTTACTATTTGCAGTGATTTTTATGACTAAAACAGATCAAAACCTCAAGGACGCATTCGCAGGCGAATCCCAAGCCAATCGAATGTACCTAGCTTTCGCAAAGAAAGCAGACGAAGAAGGCTTCCCACAAGTCGCTAAACTATTCAGAGCAGCCGCTGAAGCAGAAACTGTTCACGCTCATAACCACCTGAAAGTTATGGGGCAAGTAAAATCAACAAGCGACAACCTCGGTACAGCAGTTAGTGGCGAAACATACGAGTTTAAGAAAATGTACCCTGACTTCATCGCTGAAGCTAAAAAAGAGGGAAACAAAAAAGCTGAAATCAGCTTTGACTTTGCGAATAAAGTTGAGCAAATCCACGCAGCTATGTACCAAAGAGCGCTTGATGCCCTGAAAAGTAAAACTCAGCCAGCAAAAGCGGATTACTGGGTTTGCCCCGTCTGCGGAAACACCTTCGAAGGCAACGCACCCGATAACTGTCCGATATGCGGTACGCCGAAAGAAAAATTCATGTTAATAAAGTAAGCGCATTAACCCTTTTTTGGTTCCACTTTTTTTATTTCTTCTAATTTAAAATAACAATAAATCCGTTGCGTTTATTGCCGGAGATGATTGTCGCAGCAAATACCTCGCTTATAGATAAGGTGAAATTTAAGCTCCCTTTGGATTATAGGATATCAACTTTGGGTTAACCGCTTTCGTGGAATTGTATTTCGCAAAATAGAACGTATGGAGGGAAAGCAAAAGGTCAGGCTTTGATTTTTTGGGCGATTTGCTGTCCAAAGTCAAAGCATTTTTTTAAGTCGTCCACGTCTGGAATGTATTTAACCTCGACAGTTGGCTCGTAAACTTCGAAGCCTACTTTCTTCGCCATTTCAACCATGCCTCTTACTGCGCCGCCGCCCCACCCATAGGACCCGAAGAACGTCCACAGTTTACCCTTAGGCTTCAATCCAGTTATGTAGGTCAAGAAAGAGGCTAGTGTTGGAAACATTTGGCTGTTAAGCGTCGGAGAACCAACAATGACAGCTTTTGCCTCCAGGATTTCAGTTACGACGTCAGTGTTGTCGGTTGCTCGAAGCTTAAGAACTCTAACTTCTACGCCTTCGCTTGCCACACCTTCCTCGATTGCCCGCGCCATCTTGTCCGTACTTCCCCACATCGTATCAAAAACCACCACGACCTTATCTACAGACTTAAACGCGCTCCACTGCAGGTATGAATTAATGATTTTTGATGGGTCTTTTCGCCAGATTACCCCATGATCAGGCGCAATAATTTCTATTGGGATACCCATTTGCACGACTTCCTGTATCTTGCGTGTGATAAGCGGCGCGAAAGGCGTGAGGATGTTGGCGTAGTATGTTCGAGCTTCCTCCATTAGTTCCTGCTGGTCAACTTCGTCGTCGAAACGTGCCGAAGTAGCATAATGTTCCCCGAAAGCGTCGTTTGACATCAAGATCTTGTCTTCAACAAGATAAGTGAACATGCTGTCAGGCCAATGCAGCATAGGCGTCTCCAAAAACCGCAACGTATGCTTCCCAAGTTTAAGTTCGTCGCCTGTTTTGACCACTTCAACCCGGTCAAATTCTGGGCCGTAATGCTCGATAAGTGCGTCTTTCCCTCTTTGGCAAGCAATAATCTTAGCGTTTTTACAAAGCTTGGCGATTTCTGGAAGGCTGCCTGAATGGTCCATCTCAACGTGATTAACGATGATATAATCGATTTTTTCAGGGCTAACAAGTTCTTCGATATTTCGCGCAAGTTCTTCAGCGAAGTTGCATTTCACAGTGTCAATAAGCGCGTTTTTTTCGTCCCTAATCAAGTATGCATTGTAGCTGGTACCTCGACTGGTTATATACCCGTGAAAATCTCTTATGTTCCAGTCGACGACACCGACCCAGTTTATTCCTTCTTTCACAACAACATTTGTCATGTTTTTTTTTTTCATTACTCCTTTGTAATATTTAGTTTGTAGCTTATTTTGACTCCTGCATCCTCGAAAAGTATCCCTACGGGGCAAGTTTCAAGCGTCAACTTATGCAACCTCTCAACCCTATCCACAGGGCCATCCGTCTTAATGTTTATACCAAAGGTTTCTTCGTTTACAGTTCTTGTTTGATCCGACTTCACAGCTTCAACCTTAACTTTTGCCCCTTTGATTGCCAAATGCATCTTCTTCGCGACCAAAGCAAGAATTGTGACGTAACAGCCGGCATGGCTCAGCACGCAAAGCTCAAGCGAGCTAGACCCTAGCCCTGTTCCAAGCTCAGGTGCAAGATCCACAATCGTGCTGGAGGCTTTTCCGTCGTCAAGAACTATTTGGAAACCTTCAATCAATTTTGCGTTAGCATACATTTTCGAAGTCAAGTTTTGCATCGCCAAATGAGACAGGTAAAAATCAAGGTTTGATAGCTGCCTTTGTTTATATGGCTTTTGTCTGCGATTGTTTTCCAAATGTTTTAGCGGATAAACTTGGGTCTTCGGGTTGGCAAAACGGGACTGAACAGGAGATAGCTAATGGAGGTCTTGGGAAATTCAAAAATCAATATATGCCTGAGCAATCTGTTTAATAGTGAAGTTATCGAGAGGTTTTGGAGGTCTAGCTTTTGAGTTTGATCCCGGATGACAAGAAAGAGTTGCTTAAAGTCGACTTTAAGGAGAAACTGGTTGACCCAGTCAAAATAGTCATGTTTACACAGGAGATTGAATGTCAATATTGCTCTCAAACCAGAGCGTTAGTGCAGGAGTTGCCACCTCTTAGTGAGAAGATCTCCTTGGAAGTTCTTGATTTTGTGGCTGACTCAGCTCGAGCCAAGGAA
>JBEKVK010000002.1:0-158581 GCA_049514075.1 Bathyarchaeia archaeon
TTTGGCGCTCTTTTGGTTATTATTCGGTTTACACAGCAGAAACTTAAGGATCCCTATCAACCGACTTCTTCAACTCGTACCTTATCTGGGTATTTAACTTTGAGCTTAAACTTTTTTATCGGCGCAGAAATTGTTAGAACAGTTGTTGTTGGAGAGTCTGAGATTGGACTTTTGCTTTTGGTCATCGCCAGCAGGGGGCTTTTCAGCTTGATTCTTTATTTGGAAAGACGCTGGCATGGAACAATTGAAAGTGAATAGGCTTTTTCCAAGATAATTGACAGAAACCATGTAGTTTGAAGCTATTAGAGAACTAGCTCGGTGTAGTAATGGGAGAACAAAGAGCTGTACGAAGAGTACATCAACCAATCAACGTTACTTCACTAATTTAGCCACAGATCGTCCTCTGAAAAGCCGCAGAGCCATTGTTTGTTTGCTCAGTTTTTGCCTAGGTAACCTTAAATATGTTCATAATGGCGCTGCTGGATATAACAACTGCAAATTTAACGCTGCCCAAGAGGCAACTTTAATGTTTAAAAGCCAAAAATTATTGGATAAACATGCGTACTTATCTTTTAATAATAATCTGTCAACAGGATAGCCATGAAAAATTCTGAATGCACAATTGCAACTAACACAAAAATTGAAAAATGTTTTAGTGTTTACTGATTGTGTGTTGCTCAACTTCGTGTGGGTCAGGTTCGCTTCTGCATGCTGCTGTGTTTTTCGATAAAGTTTCGATTCCCAGAATGTTTTCGCTAGTTGATTTTTGTTACATGCGTTGAACAGGATATGCATGGATCGTAAGCCCGTACTAACATTTCTAATGTTAACTCAATTTCTTTTTGGGGTTTTTCTGCTATCTGTGGGACGAGAGCGTTCATATCTAACTGAATATTGGCGTGATTTTGGTTAGTTGGGATTATGCAGTTGGCTTTCGTGCAGACTCCCTTATCATTGTAGGTGTAATCGTGGAAGAGTATTCCTCTCGGAACTTCTACCGCGCCGACTCCGGTGCCTGCTTTAACTTTGATTTCTGGTTTGTTGTAGTCGGGTTGAGTGTTCAAGCCAGTAGCTTCAAGTTCGTTTATTAGTCTTATTGAATCTTCAACACTGTGAACTACTTCGACAAGTTGCGCTATACTATTCATGAAAGGATTATAGCAAACGGGTGAAAGATTGAATGTTGCAGCTGTCTTTTTAGCCATTGGAGATAATCGATCATGATTGAGGTTAAATCTAGCTAAAGCACCAACCATGTATGAATCACGGACATGTTTCGCCCATTTTGCAGTTGATTGTGGAACAATGTACTCATTGGTGTAAGCAAGGTAGTCTTTCACTGGTGCGCTAGCTGTATCAGATGAGCCGAGTTTCCCGTCGTAAAGCGCGTACTCGTTGGAGTCAGTTAAGGCAATGAATTCTGTTTCTCTTTTGAAATTAGGTAATTTATGCGACAAGCTTTTGAATAATTCCGCTACTGTCTGAAGATTAGGAATAGAATCTTGCAGTTTATCTCTGAGAGCAGCCAACTCTTTCATTGACGGAATTTTTGAAAATCCACCTGGAATTAATCTTTGCGGGTGCGTCGTTCTTCCGCAAATCAAGTTCGACATTTCATTTGCAGTCCTGTGGAGTTTAAGAACAATCTTAACCTCTGCAAGATTAGTCGAGGCGAGAGGAATGACCGAACCAACGCCCATCAAATCTGGAAGAACGAGAAAACCCAAATGTAAAATATGACTCTGTAAATTTTCAGCATGCAATGCTAGCTTTCTAAGTTTCAAATCCTGATCACTGATTGTCACTCCTAAAGCTGATTCTGTGGCTTTCAACGAAGCAAGTGTATGGCCAATTGAGCAAATACCACATATTCGAGAGGTAACATGATGCAGTTCGTACCATGACCTGCCGACAACCATGGCTTCGAAAAATCGTGGTGCTTCTGGAATACTCCATTCACATCTCTCTACGATGCCATCCTTAATTTTTACAGAAATATTTCCATGTCCTTCAACTCTGGTTACATGGTGGACGTTTACTTCAACATTTGAATTTTTCATCTTTTTGCCTCCTGCCAACCGAAATATAACCTAAACTTGTTTATTGCATCATCAACTGTTTGACCATATTTTATTAGAACTTCTTTGTGGGAGTTCTCGTTTGGATTATCAACTAATCCGCGGCAGCCCCAGCAGATTGTGCCTTCATTGACGCAGCATGAGTTGCAGCCGGCCCTAGTTACTGGTCCAACACAATATTGTCCACGTTCAAAAGCGCAGACGTTCTCATTTTTTTTGCATTCAACGCAAACAGGATACGTGGGTGTGTCAGGCTTCTTTCCTAGCAATAGTGATTTTACTACCTGCAAGAAATCTTCTCTATCTATTGGGCAACCGTAAACGTAGGCATCCACTGGAATAACTGCATCTATAGCTCTTGCGGCATAAGAATCAAACAGTCTTGCGTTTTCTCCATAAACTGTTTTCTTTACGGCATCTAAATCTTTGTAATTCTTGAGCGAGTTTATTCCACCGATTGCTGCGCATGATCCTATTGCAACGACGATTTTAGCGTTTTTCCTAATTTGTCTTAATCTATCTTCGTCTTGCAGTCTCGTGCAGGAGCCTTCAACAAAAGCGATATCATAGTTGTCGCTATGTTCTTTCATTACCTCTCTGAAACTTACGACTTCGATTTGGCCGAGCAAAGCTAAAAGATCTTCTTCGAGATTTGCTATTTGCAGTTGGTCTCCTTCGCAGCCTGCAAAATCAAAGAAAGCTGCTTTGGGTTTCATTATAGTGCCTCCGGTACACCTTTAATTTTAGAGTAGTTAAACACTGGGCCGTCTTTACAAACATAGATTTGGTTGATTTGACAGTGTCCACATTTTCCAACTCCACATTTCATTCTCCGCTCCAGAGACATAATTATGTGGTCGTCTGGAACACTTCTCTTTTTCAAGTCTGCGATAACGAACTTGTACATGATTGGCGGTCCGCAAATCACAGCATAAGTCTTTTCGGGATCAATCTTGATTTGAGGAATCAAAGTTGTTATTACTCCTGTGTTGCCTGTCCACGCCTCCGTCTCCGGGCATCTATCAACTGTTGGCATGAAATCTACATCGCTCCTCTTGGATAGCGCAAGAAGTTCATCGGCAAAAAGTAGTTCTTTTGGTTCTTTACAGCCATACAACAGGGTGACTTGACCATAGTCTTTTCGGTTGTCAAGAACATAATTGAAGAATGACCGCAACGGCGCGAGCCCAAGACCACCCGCGACAAACAATAAATCCTTACCTTTCAGGGATTCCGTGTCAAAACCGGTTCCGAATGGTCCTCGAATTCCCACCTTATCGCCTATCTTAAGCGAATGAACTTTTGTTGTTACATTGCCCAATTTGCGAACGCATAGTTCAAATGTCTCTTTCTTAGTAGGCGGCGATGAAATTGAAATTGGAGCTTCACCTATTCCAAACACTGAAAGCTCAACAAATTGTCCTGGCTTGTGGCCTAAAACTAAACCGTCATCTAACTTGATTTCAAACAACGTTTCCATAGCTGTCATAGGCTGTTTTCTTATGATTGTTGCAAGTTTAGGAACATAATCTATGTTGCCTTCGGTTTGAATCTTAATATCCGGTGTCGATACAGTCGTCACTTGCCCATAATTCACGCTTTCATGGTACATATCGTTGAATAGGTTGACGGGACTTGCAATATCGGGAAGGCAGTTTGATGAGCATCTGCCGCAACCAACGCACGAAATGAATCCGAATCGGTCATACAGATATTTGCCTTTTTTAAAGTACCTGTGTCGGTATCTTGTCGGTCTTGTCGCACGGAAGTTTTCACCTGAAGCGACTTTCGCAAAGTCTTCAAGTAAGCATCCATCCCATATTCTCACTCTTTCGCCCTGTTCAAGTGATAAATCAGGGTTGTCTTTGACGTCAAAACAGTAGCATGTTGGACAAACAAGGACGCAGGAGCCGCATGCTAAACACTTCTCCGAATGTTTCTCCCAAAAACTGCTTTCTGTATAAAATTTTGTCAACATTTCCGGAATTAATTCTGTAGGAAAATCCAGTTTTTGTTGGCTCATCATCATTACTTCACGCTTTTTCTGACCGACCAACTGGGTGTCCCTCGCAAGAGCGTCAGTGACGTTTTTGGCATATTTATCCAAAAGCTTTTCACCCTTTTCCGAACCAATGTTGATTACATACCGGTTTCCTACGTCAGTAAGCATTAAATCATAGCCATATTCAACCGTGGCGCTACCCATGTAAGGCGCAAAACACCATTTTGACATTTTTTGAATGTTGACACCGATAATTATTGATGCTTTCCGTTTTTCAAAATAATATGGGTCTGATTTTGTTTCGCTGAAGATTTCATCCATGTGAAGAAGGGCTACTATGTCATATGGGTGAACGCCGACTAGCACCATGGGCTTGATTTCAGACGGGCTCTTCGCAGAAAAACTCTTTCCCACGTTATAAGTAACTAAAGTTTCTCTCTGAGGAAAGAAATACTTCTTCGGAGGAAGAAGAGTAACGTCATAATCCATCCGCAGCTCACTGGCAGATTCTAAAGGCCCAAAAGCGAATTTATCTCCTTTCGCCTTGACACCTACAACGTTCAATGAACCATCTTTTATTAAAGAATTGACAAACTGAGCAAAATTTTCTTTTGATATAACGCGCATCTTTCACGCTTCTCCACTTACATAATGCAAGCTTTTCCTTGCTTTTTCATAGGAAGAAATGTGGTACATTTATTCTTTTCCGCAATAAAGATGAAGAAATCCCATGGAAATACCATATATAAGCATATATACGGTCTATACAACGGTTTTCTAATCCCCCTTACAATTTATGACATTTATTTTGAAAACATCTTAAGGACTGGTTTCCAATGAATTCCTTTAAATTGTAACCCCTAACCTTTTATATTAGTAGACTTCAAAAGGGGCTTCGTTAAGTAAAGATTCCAACAAACTTAAAGGAGGATCAAATGTTTGTCTGACAGAGATAACAGACGTTCATTGCTAGAAAAAGTTTTGAAAGAACATAATTACGAAGAAAGTGCTCTTTTAGAGATCTTGCATCGTGCTCAAGAAATTTATGGTTATTTGGATAAGGATTTGCTTATGGACGTTTCTGGGTCCCTCAACATTCCACCGAGCCATGTTTTCGGCGTAGCGACTTTTTATAGCTTCTTCAAGTTTAAACAGCCGGGGCAACATGTAGTAACTGGTTGCTTAGGAACTGCTTGCTATGTAAAAGAGGTTGAACAAATTTTTGAGGAAGTTGAAAAAGAATTTAATGTTAAACGCGGTGGCTCCACTTCTGACGGAAAACTTTCTCTACTTGTAACACGGTGCATAGGCGCATGTGCTATGGCACCTAACATCATGATTGACGAGGAAGTCGTTGGCAAAGCCACAAAAGAAATAGTTGTAGAAAAAATCAAAAATGTACTCGGAGGGGCTAAAACTGAAACTCGATGATCTCCAAAGAATAGCCGAGCAAGAAGTTGATTTCCAAAGAGCTTACAAATACAGAATTAACGTTTGCTGCTCCAGTGGGTGTGTTCCCTTCGGAGCTCTAAAGGTGTTGAAAGCATTCGAAGATGCAGTAAAAGAATTACGCGTAGAAAAGGAATGTAAGGTTGCCCGCACTGGCTGCATAGGTACATGTTCCGTGGGACCTGCAGTGCTTATTGAACCAGGTGACTACCTCTATCAAAACGTTACACCCGAAAAAGTCAAAGAAATAGTTCGTGATCACATCGTTCTTAACTTACCGGTTAAAAGCATGTTGTACCAAAATGAAGCTTACTTCAAAAAGCAGCATCGCTTAGTTTTGCGAAACGCAGGAAAAATTGATCCTTTGAGAATTCAAGACTACATTTCCGCTGGCGGCTACTCAGCTATAGCAAAATGCCTCGCAACTATGACTTCACAAGGCGTAATTTATGAGGTTAGAACCAGTGGTCTTAGGGGACGTGGAGGTGCAGGTTTCCCAACAGGACAAAAATGGGCACTCGTGTCAAGATCACACAGCACGCCAAAGTACATAGTTGCAAACTTGGACGAAGGCGATCCAGGTGTCTTCGCAAATAGAACTTTGGCTGAAGCTGATCCACACGCTATTCTTGAAGGCATGCTCATTGCTGCTTACGCCGTTGGTGCTGAAAAAGGTTACATTTACATTCGATCCGAGTATCCGCTTGCAATTCAGACTTTGCAAAAAGCTATTGCTCAAGCAAAATCAATGACATTACTGGGCGATAACATTCTTGAAATGGGATCGCTCAAGTTTGACCTCGAACTGAGGTTCGGCGCAGGCGCATTTGTTGCAGGAGAGGAAACAGCCATTCTTGCCTCCGTAGAAGGTCAAAGAGCAATGCCTCGTCCGCGTCCACCGTATCCAGCGAATTCTGGCTTATGGCAAAAACCGACGCTTATCCAGAATGTTGAAACATTCGCCAACATACCGCAGATCATACAAAATGGCGGTGCATGGTTCGCAAAAGTAGGCACGCCGAAATGTTCTGGAACCAAATGCTTCTCATTGACAGGCAAAGTTAACAATCCTGGATTAATTGAAGTGCCAATGGGAATCACGCTTAGAGAAGTGGTCTTCGACATTGGCGGGGGTGTGGCTGATGAAAGGAAATTTAAAGCCGTCCTAGTAGGCGGTCCCTCAGGGGGGTGCCTTCCTGACACATTGCTTGATCTCCCAATCGATTACGAATCACTAACAAAAGCTGGGGCAATAATGGGTTCTGGCGGCATAGTTGTGCTCGATGATGAATCGTGTATGGTTGACACTGCAAGATTCTTCACTGACTTCTGCGTGGACGAATCATGCGGCAAATGCACACCATGTCGAGCAGGCTTAGCACGGGTCAAAGAAATATACGACCAAATCACCACAGGCAACGGAAAAATGGAAGATATCAACACTCTAGAGAAATCAGGCGTTTTTATTCGGGACGCTAGCCTCTGCGGTCTCGGACAAACAGCGCCTAATCCAGTTCTGACTACTCTTCGCTACTTCAAGGATGAATACCTAAAACATATCGTTGAAAAGAAATGCGAAGCAGGTAAATGCTTCAAAAAGCATGAGGAGGAAGAATAAACGTGACAGTACCAAATCCTCTTAAAATTAAAATTGACGGTGTTGAAATGTCAGTTCCTGAAGGCACCACTATCCTAAAAGCAGCCAAAGCGAATGGCATCACAATTCCAACAATTTGCTCGCTTGAAGGCTTAACCCCATACGGTGGCTGCCGACTTTGCCTCGTTGAAATCAGTGGTTCACCGAAACTTTTCCCTGCGTGTACAACACCAGTAAGTCCAAACATGGAAGTCACAACCAACTCCGACCGGCTAAAAGATCACCGCAAGATGGTGGTACAAATGCTTCTCGCTGAAAGAACTCACATTTGCGCAGTCTGCGTAGCAGACGACCACTGCGAGTTACAATCCATGGCCAAAGAGCTTGGAGTTGACCACGTAATGTTTGAGAGGAACTGGACGGCAGAACCGGTCGATTCCACTCACGACTTCTTGGTTATTGACCGAAACCGTTGCATCCTATGTACTCGGTGTATTCGTGTATGCGACCAAATTGAAGGTGTCCATACCCTTGACCTCAAAATGAGAGGAAAAGATACCCAGGTAATCATGGATCTTGATGAGCGCTGGGCTAATTCTTGCTCATGTACATCCTGCCGCAAATGCGCAAAAGTCTGTCCTGTAGGAGCCATTTACATTGAGGGAGAACCAATTGACCACACCAAGCGTAAAGACATAGCAGAGTTCGTCCTGACAAGGAGGCAAAACAAATGACCGGCAACGCGAAAGTTAGGGCTGCAACGGTTTGGCTTAGCGGCTGCTCAGGTTGCCACATGTCCTTCCTTGACCAAGATGAGCGACTTTTTGATTTAGCAAAGAAAATACAGTTAGTTTATAGCCCAATAGCCGATGTGAAGGAATTTCCCGAAAATGTCGACGTCACACTTATTGAAGGAGCAATCGCAAATGAAGAGCAACTCCGCATGCTCGAGAAGGTTAGATCTCGAACAAAAGTTTTGATTTCTCTCGGTGACTGCGCCGTCACAGGAAACGTAACAGCCTTAAGAAACTCGTGGCGTCACAGCGACCAAGCAGTACTGAAGCGAGCATACAAGGAAAAGTCTGATCTAAATGCGGCAATCCCAACAGACGTGCCTAAACTTCTCATTAAAGCTCGTCCGCTCCATGAAGCTGTTAAAGTCGATTTCTTCATCCCTGGGTGTCCGCCACATGCGGACCTGATTAACTACGTGTTAACCGAACTTCTAGCAGGACGAACGCCAAGAATGGAGGGTAAAACAAAATATGGTTAAAACTGAAAAAAACGCTAAACAAATCGTAATAAGTCCCATCACAAGGATAGAGGGGCACGCCCAAGTATCCATCTGTCTAAACGATGATGACTCTGTCAAAGAAGCCAGATTCCAAGTCACTGATTTCCGAGGCTTCGAAAAATTCACTGAAGGGCGACCTTTTTATGAAATGCCCAGCATTACGTCGAGGGCTTGCGGAATCTGCCCAGTAAGCCACTTGTTAGCTTCCGCCAAAGCATGCGATGCCATCGTCGGTGTCAGCCCACCGCCAACCGCAATAAAGCTACGTCGCCTAATGCACATGGGTCAAATGATCCAATCTCACGCATTGAATTTCTATCACCTCTCAGCACCCGATCTGATTCTCGGCTTCGACTCTGACCCAGCGACAAGAAACGTTTTCGGCTTAATGGAAAAAGATCCTAAATTGGCACTTCAAGGTATAAAGCTTCGCAAATTTGGTCAAGAAATAATAGATAAAGTCGCTGGCAAAAGAATACACTCAAGTGAATGGATTCTCCCAGGCGGAGCAAAATGGCCGCTAAGCAAATACAAAGCGGATTATTTGAAAGCTTACTTGCCCGAAGCTTTAGACAGCGCACAAAAAACTTTAACGTTGTACAAAAATTGGCTGGTTAACTTTGACGAAGAAGTAGAGAACTTCGGAAACTTCCCAAGTTACTATATGGGTTTGGTAACCTCTGACGGAGGACTTGAACATTACGATGGCACCTTGACCATAATGGATAATGACGGCAAAGTCGTTGGCCGATGCATCGATCCGACAACATACAGTGACTTTATCGGTGAAGCAGTTGAACCCTACTCATTCATGAAGTTTCCATACTTCAAAGCAGTTGGTTACCCAGAAGGTTTCTACAGAGTTGGTCCATTAGCAAGACTTAATGTTGCATCGCATTGCGATACGCCCCTTGCAGACATCGAATTGAAGCAATTCAAAAAACTTGGCAAGAACGGAGTAGTTCAAAGCACTTTCCACTACCATTACGCGCGACTTGTGGAGTTACTTTACTGCGTTGAAAAGGCGCGGGAGTTGCTGGAAGACCCAGAAATCCTATCTGAACACGTGACATCTAAGGCAATGGTGAACCACTACGAAGGCGTCGGCGTCGCTGAAGCTCCAAGAGGCACCCTGATCCACCACTATAAAGTTGACCCGCAAGGCATGATCACATGGAACAACATGATTATCGCAACAGAACACAACAACATCGCCTACAACAAAGCAATAACGCAGGTCGCCAAAAAATACGTCAAAGCAAAGGCGCTGCAAGAAGGCATGCTGAACCGTGTTGAAGCTGTGATCCGAGCGTTTGACCCGTGTCTGAGTTGTGCCACACACGCAGTTGGGAAGATGCCACTTGATATAAAGCTGTTCGATAAAAACGACAAACTGGTCGACCGCAAGGTAAGATAGAACCCTTCTTTTCCTATTTGTTTTATTTCCTATCTAGTCATGAATTTGAAAAGCTATCCTCACGTTAAAGCCAGCCAGCTCCTTTGACGAATAAACCAATTGCGTTTTTGCACTTACATCGAAACGATAGTTTTTGGTTTTTCTTCAACAAAGTCGTGTCCATGGAAGTTTCTGCTTTGTATTCACTGAACATTTATGTATTTGACTTAGGCATTCAAATTAAATTAAGCACTCAGGGTGCTATGTGAGCAGTCAAAGTGAGTTTGCAAATGACTGAGACAGTACCTACTTCATCGGGCAAGGAGCCAATAAAAGCATCAGAACTTGACCCCAAATTCAAATATCAACTTCTAAAAATGCACGGAAGCGAAAAAATCCTCAAATGCTTCCAATGTGGAACCTGCACCTCCGACTGCCCCGTCGCGCGATATAGTGACAGTTACCGCCCAAGAACTTTAATCCACATGGCTCAAATGGGCCTAAAAGATCGCGTGCTCAAAAGCGACACGTTATGGTTATGCGCAGCCTGCTTCACATGCACAGATCGATGCCCCCAAGACGTCGAAGTTGCAAGCGTGATTCGGGTTTTCCGCAATTTAGCCGTAGAAAATGGCTGTGTGCCACAAGTTTTCAAGGATCAAACCGCAAGCCTGCTTGAAACAGGCTACGCTTACAAAATTCCCGAATTAAGAATTAAAAAACGTGAAACCCAGGGGCTTCCACCCTTACCGAAAGGCAATGCAGAAAAAGTTAAGAAAGCGCTTAAAGGCGTAAGATTCATCGATGTCAATCAGAAACCATCGGGAGGACAAGCTGCTGAGCAATAAATTCCTCATTTTCCTCGGCTGTGCTATCCCCTACCGTGTTTCCGCCTATGAAATTTCGGCGCGCAAGGTCCTAGCGAAACTCGGTGTTGAATTGGTTGAGATGCCCGAGTTCAACTGTTGCGGCTTACCTTTTGACCCTGTTAGCCATGAAACAATGCTTGTTCTTGCAGCAAAGAACTTGGCGATCGCGGAGCAGCAATGCTTAAACATACTTACTCTTTGTCCGGGGTGCGCTGGGTCCTTAAAGAAAACTAATAAAATCCTCAAAGAAGACAAAGCTTTGAAAGAACAGATTAACTGTCATCTCAAAGAAGTTGGGTTGGAATTCAAAGGAACCGTCGAGGTAAAGCATCTTTTGCAGCTTCTGAAGGAAGATGTAGGCGTAGAAAAAATCAAATCCTCAGTCACCAAACCTCTTACGATGCTTAAAGTTGCGGAACATAACGGATGTCACATTCTAAGACCCAAAGAATTCATAGGCTTCGACGACCCCGAAGATCCGCAAACCCTGAAAATGCTGATTGAAGCGACGGGAGCTACATGCCTTGACTATATCGACGAAACAGAGTGCTGTGGAGCGCCCAGTGTCGGAGTCAGCGACAAAATTGCGTTACAGCTCGCAAGGGACAAACTGAACCACGTTAAGATGGTCGAAGCACAAGCTTTAATCACGATTTGTCCATTTTGCCATATAATGTATGATACGAACGAGCTGCGAATAGAGAAAACATTTAATGAAACCTATGGGATTCCCATACTCCATTACCCACAACTACTCGGGTTGGCAATGGGCTTGCCTCCTGAAGAATTAGCCTTCAGCGAACTCCGAGTAAACGCATCGAAAATAATAAAGCAAGTAACCGAGGAAGCAAAAAATGAGTAAGAACAAGTTAAAAATAGCCTTCTACTGGGCTGCAAGTTGCGGAGGCTGCGAAATCGCGGTCTTAGACATAAACGAGAAAATCCTTGATGTAGTGCAAATCGCTGACGTTGTTTTTTGGCCGGTAGCCTTAGACATCAAGTACAAGGATGTTGAAGCCATGGCTGATAAATACATCGACATAACATTCTTTAACGGCTCAATACGCAACTCAGAACAAGAACACATGGCTAAACTTCTCAGACAAAAATCCAAAACTCTCGTTGCTTTCGGGTCATGCGCTCACCAGGGAAGCGTGCCCGGATTAGCAAACTTGAATGACAAGAAAGAAATTTTCGAGCAAGTTTACGTAAAAGACAAGTCAAACGTGAACCCGGAACACGCCATGCCCAAAACTCAAACCCAAGTTAAAGAAGGCATTCTTAGAATCCCAGAGTTCTATGACACGGTAAAAACTTTGGCGCAAACAGTCGATGTTGACTATTACCTGCCTGGTTGTCCACCTCCCGTTAAGCTAATCGCGGGTGCGGTTGACGCCATCGCTAGCGGCAATCTCCCTCCAAAGGGTTCCGTTCTTGCCCCGCTTAAAGCAGTATGCGACGAATGCCCAAGAAAACGAGAAAACAAGAAAATCGGTAAACTCTATCGCGTCTACGAGAAAACCCCCGAGCCAGAAAAATGCTTGCTTGAACAAGGCATCATCTGTATGGGACTTGCAACTAGAAGCGGCTGCGGTGCGCAATGCTTGAACGTTGATATGCCTTGTACAGGCTGCGGCGGACCAGCTCCAAACGTGCCAGAGCAAGGTGCAGCAATGATTTCTGCTTTAGCTTCTATTCTCGGGTATGAAGGTGAACCAGGGAAAACTAAATACACCGAAAAAGAGATAGAAGAGTTGTTAAGCCAAGTGAAAGATACCGTTGGCACATTTTACATGTACAGTTTGCCAGCGTCAATCTTGAGAAGAAGGGTGATTAAGAAATGAAAGAATTAGTTATAGACCCTATAACACGTCTTGAAGGACATGGAAACGTATCCATATTCCTTAACGACAATGGCGAAGTTGAAAACGCATACCTCAAAGTTCCAGAACTGAGAGGTTTCGAGAAATTCTGCATAGGCAGAAAAGCTGAGCTCATGCCACAGTTAACCACAAGAATTTGCGGTGTTTGTCCAGTTGCACACCACTTTGCAGCAGTTAAAGCCTTGGATGTCGCATTCCATGTTGAACCAACGTCTGCAGCAAAGAAACTTCGGGAACTAATGTATAGTGCGTACTACATCTACGACCATACCCTCCACTTCTACTATCTCGGGGGTCCGGACTTTATAGTTGGACCAGATGCACCGCCGGAAAAACGTAATATCCTCGGCGTCATCGAAAAAGTCGGAATGCCAATCGCGAAGGAAGTCATAAAACACAGAGCTTTCGGTCAAAAAATCACTGAAATCATCGGTGGAAAAGCAACTCACCCGGTGTGCGGTCTACCAGGCGGAATCAGCAAGCCTCTAAGCGAAGAAAACAGGCAACAAATCGAAACGATGGCAGCTTCCTGTGTTGACTTTGCTCAGTTTACGCTCAAAATCTTCCATGACATTGTGCTTGGCAACACCCAATACGTTGAGTTGATCAAGAGTCAAGCTTACACTATGCCGACCTACTACATGGGCACGGTTGATAATAACAACAAAGTCAACTTTTACGACGGCAAAATTCGCGTGGTTGACCCATCAGGAAAAGAATTCCTCAAATTCGAATCCCAAGACTACCTCAAACACATCGCCGAACACGTTGAAGAATGGACCTACAGCAAATTTCCATACCTCAAAGCAGTCGGGTGGAAAGGACAAGTTTCAGGAAAAGACAGCGGAGTCTACCGTGTTGGTCCACTGGGACGATTAAACGCTTCAGACGGCATGGCAACACCACTGGCTCAGGCAGAATATGACGTAATGTATAAAACACTAGGTGGCAAACCGGTCCACAGCACCTTAGCTTTTCACTGGGCGCGCTTAATTGAATTGCTCTATGCAACTGAGCGAACAATGGAACTCGTGAAAGACCCCGAAATCACCAGCACAAACGTCCGCAACAAACCAGGAGAACCAGGCGAAGGTGTAGGTATAGTGGAGGCAGCAAGAGGCACACTAATTCACCACTACGTCTTAGACAAAGACGCGCTCGTTAAAGACGTAAACCTCATTGTCGCGACAACCAATAATTACCCAGCGATCTGCATGAGTATACGCGACGCAGCAAAAGGTTTAATCCACGAAGGCAAAGTTGACCAAGGCATATTAAACAAGGTTGAAATGGCTTTCAGAGCTTACGACCCATGCTTCGGATGCGCAACACACGCCGCAGTAGGGCAAATGCCGCTTACCGTAGAACTCTACAACGCCGACAAACAGCTAATTGACTCTGTCAGCCGCTGAGTAATACCTCTTTTCTTGAGGGCAACTTTTTATTTTCTTTTGCCAAGTTCTTTCTATATTATTCGTTTGCCAGTGGATTCTTCTGATGTCCCGAACATGTTAGGGTAAACGCTTATGTGCATTGCTGGCGCCTTCTTTAACTTGATTTAAAATGCAGCGGCAACCGCCTAACCCAGATCACAAAAGAATGAAGCGTGAAAAGAAAACCATAGGCTACATGGTTGATATTTACTGCAAAAACCACCATGGAACCTATGGTGTGCTCTGCCCCGAATGCACGCAGTTCAAAGAATATGCTTTTCTGCGGCTTGATAAGTGCCCATTTCAAGACAAAAAAAGCACGTGCGGCAAATGTCTCATCCACTGCTACCAACCAGATATGAAAGAAAAAGTCAAAACGGTCATGCGCTGCTCGGGACCCAGAATGCTCTTGCACCACCCAACGCTTGCTCTGCATCATGCGTGGGACAGCCACCGAAAACCGCCCAAATTGGCGAAGAAAGTTAACTGAGCGAGCGGCAACGTTTTTCAAGCTTTACGTCATTTCTTTTTTTTGTGGAGGTGCTTCAATGGGGTGTTTAATTGAAAAGGATCTCAAATCCTGGCTGGTTAATGCACAAAAAGTTGCGGTGGCTGGGATCGGCAACCCTATCAGAACGGACGATTACGTCGGGTTAAAAATCGTTGAAAATCTCAAGGGCAAGCTTCCTCCAACTGTTCTTCTTCTCGAGGCAGAAACAGTTCCCGAGAGCTACTTCTCTGATATAGAGGAGTTTCATCCTTCGCATGTGTTACTGATTGATGCCGCCTATTTGGGATGCAAGCCTGGCGAAGCCCGACTCGTCAATGCTGAAAAAATCGCAGGTTCCCCCGCAGTCACCACCCATCTGTTGCCTCTGCAAGTTTTTTGCGAGTATGTTAAGCAAGCTACTGGCGCAAAGATAGCCTTACTCTTGATTGAGCCGAAAAACATGGAGTTCGGTGAAGGTTTAACTGCTCCCGTACAAGCTGCGGCGGAGCGATTGACAAAGTTCCTTTTCAAGGCGCTTGGTTGATCTCTTTTCTCTTAAAAACGTAGTTGATAGTGAATCTTTCTTGACCCAACGAGTAGCTGATTTCTTTGAGTTCAATCTGGTCCTTTGTTACCCATTTAGCAGTTATGTATTCTTCAATTTCTTGATCTTCAAAGGTACCTCTCCATTTGAGTTCAAGGGTTTTGTCGTCTTTCCAGTTGCCCACGTGGTCGTGTGCTTCGCCTTCCGATGTGATGCCAAAAAGGTGAACTCTCTGGGTTACTTGGTCAAAACTCCATAAGTCATTCTCGTAGTAGTCCTCGTAGCCTTCTATGTGGGTATCAATTTCGGAGTTTACACCAAAAGGAGAAATTGCCACAGCAGTCATTTCCCCACAGCCACTGGCAACTTTGCCGTCAGCTGTCCGCAGAGCGATCCCTACACTCCATTCTCCAATCAGTTGTTTGATTAGCTCTAACTCTTTAGGCGTCTGTACGCTTTCAGTCATAAAACCAACAGGAAAAAAACAGTCCGCCACAAGTAATAAAGAGATGTGGTTGCTTCTGTGCAACAACTTCCACCGAGCTATGTTAATTAGCTAGTTTCCATTTAATTACAGCAGGTTTATGGTTATGACCGGAAAAGCAGTTATTGTCATGGGTTCAGAGCGGGATCTGGATTTTTCCCGTGGAATAGCCAAGTACCTCAAGATGCTGGGCGTCACATACGAGTTTCGAGTTGCCTCTGCACACAAAACACCTGAAAAAGTGTTGGAGTTAATCAGGGAATTCGAAGCTGAAAAAGTAGTTTACATTACCGTTGCGGGTCGCTCCAACGCTCTAAGCGGCTTCATCGACGGCAACTCATCCAAACCAGTCATCGCGTGCCCACCATACTCTGAAACGTTCAGCGGAGCGGACATCTTTTCCTCGCTCAGGGTTCCAAGCGGTATAGGTTCCGTCGTTACAATTGAAGCTGAAGGTGCAGCCATCGCAGCAGCGAAATTTCTCGCTTTAGAAGACGCTGCCATAGCTGAAAACGTAAAGACTTACCAAACTTCAAAAAAGAAAGAACTTGAGAAAGCCAACGAATCGGTAAAGAAACTCAAGTAGTTGTCTTTTTCATCATCACTTTGAGCTTGTATCCATTTTCTTGGCTTTTCGTTTTGTCGGTTAACGCTAAGGTTAAATGTGTAAGCAATAAACGAATACGTATTAGAATCAAGATAACTTGAGGAACAAGGAATGGGAAGCGTAAAGGACCTTGAAGTAATCAAGAAACCAAGCGACGACGCTATGGGCCTTGGCAGATTCCACTTTTCGGATCGCTACAGCGTCTTTGACTGGGGAGAAATGCCAGATCACATAGGCGGCAAAGGAGCAGCTCTCTGTCTTATGGGAGCATACTGCTTTGAGCAGTTAGAGCGTAAAGGTGTGAAATCCCACTACCGCGGCTTAATCGGCACAAATGGCAAACCAGTCAAATTAAAAGAAGTAAAACAACCCTCAAGCATCATGGAAGTTAGCTTAGTCAACGTATACGAGCCCAAAACCAGTGTCATCAACGGGAAACTCATCCACGACTACAGCATATACACTTCCAATCTGAAAAACTGCCTGATCCCGCTGGAAATCATCTACCGAAACGGCCTACCTGAAGGCTCTTCAGTTTTCAAGAGGCTTGAACAGGGAAAAATCAAACCCTCAGACCTTGGGCTGGACCATTACCCCAAGCCAGGCGAGCAATTTACGAAAGCCATCTTCGACGTTAGTACGAAACTGGAGGAAACAGACCGGTACGTGACATGGCAGGAAGCCCAAAAAATGGCTGGGTTAACCGACCAGGAACTTGAGAAGATTACGGGGGTTCTTCTTGCTGTGGATGAATCGATAAATGAACTGGCTTCGAAAGCGGGGCTACACAATGAAGATGGAAAAATCGAGTTAGCTTTCGATAACAACCGTGAGCTCATGATTGTAGACGTTGTAGGAACACTTGACGAGTGCCGTTTCACTTACGAGGGCGTTCATGTTAGCAAAGAGATTGCAAGACAATTCTACAAAAAGACAAGTTGGTATGCGGATTTGGAGCAAGCAAAGAAGGAGGCAGAGGCAAAAGGAATACCTGATTGGCAATCTCTGTGCAAGTCCCAGCCGCCGAAGTTGCCGCCTAAACTTAAGACAATTATCAGTGAAATGTACATGGCAGCGGCAAACGAGGTGATAGGTCAAAAACTCTTTAATGCGCCTTTGCTTGCCCAAGTAATAGCCGAATACAGGGACTACACGAAGGAGTAAAAAATGCTAGGCGAAAACATTGACAAAGTAATAAAAAAATATGATTCCAAAAACATATGTATAGGCGTTTTAGGCTCACATTCTGCGCTTGAAATTGCTTCAGGCGCAAAACAGGAAGGTTATGAAACCGTTGTCGTGTGCCAGAAAGGCAGAGACAAAACCTACACAAAATATTACCGAAACATATTCGACCACGTCATTACGCTTGACAAGTTCTCAGAAATAACAAATACTGCAACCGTGAAAGCGCTCACAGAGTTGAACACTGTTTTTGTTCCCAACCGATCTTTCTCAGTCTATGCCGGTTACGAAGCCATTGAGAACCAGTTTGCCGTTCCCCTAATGGGTAACCGCTCGATGCTCCGTACTGAAGAGCGTAACACTCCGCGAAACCAGCTTTACCTGCTGCAGAAAGCAGGAATAGCGACACCCAAAACCTTCAATTCACCCGAAGAAATCGACCGCTTAGTAATCGTAAAAGTTCCCGAAAAAAAACGCGCCATTGAAAGAGCCTTTTTCTTCGCTTCATCCCATGAAGAATACGTGAAAACATCGCAAAAACGCATAATGCAGGGAATAATAACATGTGAAGCGCTGGAACACGCAGTAATAGAAGAATACGTTATAGGGGCGAAGTTTAACGCTAACTTGTTTTGGTCACCATTAACCGATGAGATCGACCTTTTAGGCTTTGACAGACGCATTCAAACTGACCTTGACGGCGTCCTTGACTTGCCAGCTTTAGAACAGCTAGAGTTAAACATTCCAACTCAGAACATCGAAATAGGACACATGGGCGCAACCATGCGGGAAAGCCAAATTGAGAAAGTTTTTGAAGCCGCAGAAAAATTCGTGGAAACCTGCAAGAAAGAATATCCACCTGGCATGGTTGGGTTATTTGCTTTGCAGGGCGCCGTGACAAAGGATTTGGAGTTCTATGTATTCGATGTCAGCCCGCGCGTTCCAGGTTGTCCATGCGTCGAACCAACTTCGCCATACATGAAGTACAAGTACGGCATGGAGGTGGGACCCGGCAGACGGGTAGCAATGGAAATTAAGCGGGCGGTTAAGGAAGGCAGGCTTGAGGAAGTGGTCACGTGATAACCTGCGCTGATATAGGCAAAATCCTGCAGAAATACGACCCGAAAAAACTCGCCATCGGGACGTTGGGCTCGCATAGTTCGCTTAACATTTTCAAAGGCGCCAAAGAAGAAGGCTTCCGCACAGTTTGTATATGCAAAGAAAAAGATGCAATAATGTACAGAAAATACCCGCTTGCCGACGACCTAATCATTGTCAAAGACTTCACCGAGCTCCTAAATGAACAACTGCAAGAGAAACTCCGCAGCCTAAACGTCATCCTAATTCCGCATGGTTCATTCACTGCTTATCTTAGCACCGAAGAATTAACAAACAGCCTAAACGTTCCCATGTTTGGAAACCGACAGCTGCTCCATTGGGAAGCCAACCGCAAATCCCAAGAAGAATGGCTGCGCCAGGCGGGGCTGCTTTTGCCTGCTACATTCAAAACCCCCGAGGACATCGACCGATTAGTCATCGCCAAGCTGCCAGGCGCCAAAGGCGGAAGAGGATACTTTTTGGCGAATTCACCTAAAGCGTTCCACAAAAAATTCAACGAACTCATTAAACGCGGCTTACTCAAAGAAGAAGACTTGGCCGCAATTCACCTGCAAGAGTACGCGCTCGGTGTTAACGTTTACCCAAGCTACTTCAGCTCCATCCTAAACGACGAAGTTGAATTGCTTGCGATGGATAGACGCTACGAGTCAGCTGTGGATTCCATCGGCAAGATCCCCGCCAGCGAACAACTCGAAATCGACGTCAACCCAACATACACTATCGTCGGAAACTTCCCCATAGTGCTCCGCGAATCTCTGCTGCCTGAAATCATGCGAATGGGCGACAACGTCCACAAAAAAGCCAAAGAACTTGCTCCGCCGGGAATCATAGGTCCCTTCTGCTTGGAATGCGTGGTGACTGATGACTTGCGAATTTTCACTTTCGAAATCTCCGCTCGCATAGTTGCCGGAACCAACGTCGGCATAGGCACCTCACCATACGCTTACCTCAAGTATGGAGAAAACATGTACATGGGCCGACGCATAGCAGTAGAAATCAAAGAAGCAAACGCGCAGAACAGGCTGCCCGACATTTTAGGTTAGCTGTACGCCCAGAAACTGTTATTCCGACACGCCTTTAAAATTTGGAAAGAGAAGAAAAATACTCCTCCAACGACTACCCAACTTTAAGAGCACCTTGAACCTTCACAACCGAGTTGAAACACTATTTATCAACAACAACATTAACCAAATTTTGAGAAACCGCTCTCTACGGTCCTTGAAGAACGCTAAAGCAACTTGCAAGGAAAAACTAAGAATGGCTTACTAAGAAAGGCAAACTTCAAGCAAGCCTTCAAAGTTCTCTCGGGTTCTGTTGTTCTTGTAAGTCTTCAACACGTTTATCAAATCCAATCTTTCCTTTTCCGCAAAAATCTCAGCCAAAAGCTTCGAGGCGGAACTATTACCTGCAAAAAGGTATTGGCACACTGCAGTGACGTTTGCCACTCTTCGCTCGACGCTGGCGGTTTCAAAATCAACGATAAACGGCTTTTGAGCTTTATCGACGAGCAAATGCTTCGGTGCCTTGCTAAGTTCACCGTGGTCCAACCCCGCTCGATCCAGTCTGAAGCACTGTTCCAAAACTTCCCCCAAAACCTGCTTCACAATTGCCTCATGCTTGTTCGTCTCCAACCAATCAGTAATTAACCCGCCGTCAATGAGCTGCATAAGAAGAAAGTTTTTGCTTGCTGCTACCAGTTTAGGACCCACGCCAGCAGAGTTCGCTACTGACAGCATTCGCGCTTCATGAAGCAGGTCCCCTCGGTCGGCGTCTGTCCTTCGGATCTTAAGAGCAACTCTCACCCCGTTCAGGTGTGTGACCACCACGACACCGACAAAACCCTTACCCAACACTGGAACCCTAAGCCCGAAGAGGCTCGCTGAACCAGAAAACTCAATGGCCGACACGCCAAGGCCGCCCAATTCTGCTAGGCGACTTTGCAGTTCGGGTTCACTGGGATTTGGGAAGCACAGGACCGAAGCGTAGGGCTCTTGGATCAGCTGGTCCAAAGGGACTATCGTTGAGCCTTTCAATATTGTTTTTCCTTCTGGGATGAGAATATCAGCGTCGGCAAGATTATAAATTTAGTATTATGCATTGGGAACAATCCTCGATTCTAAACCTTGGTATTTCCACACTTTTTGAAGATACTATGCGAATGAACTATAAGACGCGAAGCATGTATGGCTGGAATGGAGCCTAATAACCAGAGAAGCCAAGTCAAACCAGGCATCCGCGTAAAAATCGTCTTAAAGCAAGACCAGCGGAGCGGCAAATTAACCGAAGGAATCGTCAAAAATATCCTTACCAATAGCTCAACCCATCCCCACGGAATCAAAGTGCGGCTAACCGACGGCAAAGTCGGCAGAGTACAAACAATCATAAAATAAACCTAATTCTCATTTACAGAATACCGCTGCTATGGAAAAGAAGGAAATAATAAATTTAATAGGGCGACAACAATATTGGGATTCTGTTTGGTTTAGCTATGCCGAGGTTCAAGCAGACAGCGCAGATTCAGCAACTTATGGGCAGCAAGGAGCTTATCCGAAACATTGGAATAATCGCCCATATAGACCACGGGAAAACCACACTTGCAGACTCCCTTCTGTTAGGTGCAGGTTTGCTTTCGCCTCAGATGGCTGGCACAGCGCGAGTGCTCGATTATCTCGATGAAGAGCAAAAACGCAAAATCACGATTAAAACAGCCAACATAACCCTTCTCTACAAAACCGATGAAAACTCCTTCATCGTCAATCTGGTTGATACGCCTGGGCACGTAGACTTCACAGGAAAAGTGACAAGAGCCCTTCGAGTTATCGACGGCGCCGTCGTGGTAGTCGATGCGGTTGAGGAAATCATGGCTCAAACCGAAACCCTGACCCGTCAAGCTCTTGAAGAACGCGTTTGCCCAATTCTATTCATCAACAAAGTTGACAGGCTAATCACTGAGCTGCAGCTAAACGAAAATGAAATCCAAAAGAAACTCGACCACATAATCGGAGGCTTCAACGATCTCATACAACTCTACGCTCAAGAGCCATTCAGAAGCCGATGGAAAGCCGATGCAAACGTGGGAAACGTGGGTTTTGGCGCTGCACTGCACGGCTGGGGCTTCACTTTGAACATGGCTAAGAAAAAAGGCATCAAGTTTTCAGATGTAATAAATGCTTATCAACAGGGCGAAAAAGAGAAACTGCAGAAGAAGCTGCCTGTTTACGAAGCCATATTCGAAATGGCAATCAAGAAAGTTCCAAGTCCGCGAGAAGCCCAAGCCTACAGAATCGAAGAGATTTGGGATGGTCAAGTTAACTCTTCGATTGGCAAAGCTCTGGTTGAATGTACCGACAATGGACCAGCGATTTTCTGTGTCACCAATGTGCACTCTAACGAGAAGGGAGGCACAGTTGCAACTGGCAGACTTTTTTCTGGGAAGATAGAGAAAGGTGTGAGGCTGCATCTCGTCGAAGCGCTGGCTGAAACAACGGTTAGTCAGGTTTCTGTTGATATGGGTTCACTTAGTGAAGAGGTAAGTTGGGTTTCAGCAGGGAACTTGGCTTCACTAAGTTTGACCAGTGAGGTGAAGGCTGGCGAAACCCTTGTGGACTTGGCGCATAAGGCTGACATGGTTCCATTCGAAGGCATAAGCTACGTTTCCGAACCCGTCGTCACCTTAGCTGTCGAACCAAAGAACACGATGGAAATTCCAGTGTTGCTCGAGGCACTGAAAAAGCTTGCAAGTGAAGATCCAAACCTTATCGTATCCGCTGACCAGCAAACTGGCGAGTACCTGCTCAGCGGTATGGGTGAACTGCACTTGGAAGTTGCAATCAACCAACTTAAGAACAGCGCAGGTTTGGATGTTACAGTTTCTTCGCCAAGGGTTGTTTACATGGAGAGCGTTGAGACAGGCGGAGTTGTGGCTTTGGCAAAGAGCCCAGATAAGCAAAGCAGTTTTTGGGTCCAGGTTGCGCCTGATGGGCATGAGATTGAAGAGCAAGTCAGCATTGTCTCTGTTGACGAGCACCGCAACGTGCTACTGGACTGCAACGGCAAGGCTGAGCCCCTCGCCGAAGAGGTTTTAGAAGCATTCATAGGTGGATTTGAATACGCATGCAAAGCTGGACCATTATGCGGCGAACCCGTACGGCACCTGAAAGTGACTTTGGTCAATTTCGAGTTGAGCAGCGAATTTAAGTGCGACGAAGTTATGCGTGGAGTTGGAAAAGCGATCTTCGGTTCATTCCTGTCGGCGCAGCCGATCCTGCTTGAACCCATCTACAAAATAATACTCACTGTTTCAGCTGGAATAACCAGCGAAACTTCAAGAATACTTGCCTCAAAACGAGGAAAAGTCACTTGCTTCGAACAGAAGGGTTTGCAAACAGTAATCACCGGCTTCATCCCCGTTTCCGAAACTTTCGGTTTCTCAAGAGAGCTTAGGTCAGCGACGTCAGGTAGGGCTTTTTGGCAATCGTTCTTTGACCACTGGGAAAAAATGCCTCAAAAGTTGGCTTCACAGGTTGTAGCTGACTTGCGGCAACGCAAAGGACTGTCGCCTGAAGTCCCCAAGCCAGAAAAGTTCTTGGAGCTGTAACATCAATGCAGCTTAGAGTCCCATTCGACTTGGATTTTACACTTTGCTGTGGACAGGTTTTCAGATGGAAGAAAATCGACGACTGGTGGTACGGCATCGTCGGAGAAAACGTGCTCAAAATTCGTCAATGTGGAGAGCAACTGGAATTCGATGGTGTTGACGCCGAGTTTGTTACCCGTTATTTTGGGTTGAATGATGACTTGGGGCAAATAAGCCGTTGCATTAACAGAGATCCTTACATCAGCAAAGCGCTGCACCGGTTTGAAGGTCTACGGATTATTCGCCAGGAGCCTTGGGAATGCTTCATCAGCTTCATTTGTGCAACCTACAAAAGTATAGCAGCTATTGAGCAGATGATCAGAAAGCTTTCAGTGAAATTCGGTGAAAAAAAGGTTTTTGAAGACGGGGATTTTTACGCTTTCCCTTCCGTTGAAAGACTGGCTTCTGCGAGCGAGAACGAGTTGAAAGAGTGCGGCTTAGGTTACAGGGCGAAGTATTTGCATGCGACGGCGCGGAAAATTCGTGAAGAAAAATTTGAACTTGAAGCCTTGAAATCAATGCCTTACCTTGAAGCGAGAAAGGTGCTTGTTGAGTTCCCCGGGGTCGGATTGAAAGTGGCTGATTGCGTGCTGGTGTTTTCGCTCGATAAAACTGAAGCTTTCCCAGTTGACGTCTGGATTAAACGGGTACTGCTTACCCACTACGCAAAAGAGTTTTCGCCTGAACTTGTGAAAAAACTTTCAGCTAACCCATCTCTAAGCAACAGTGAATACGAAAAACTAAACGCTTTCGGAAGAAGCTACTTTGGCAAGTACGCAGGTTACGCCCAAGAATACCTCTTCCACTACGAAAGAACCCAACGCTAAGCCGCTTCTGTCATTAAGAAAGATTCAAATAACAAATGCTATTAATCAAGCAAATCCTGACTGAATTGGGTGCTATGTATGGCTGCTGAAGAAGGCAAACTTTACCAGTTAATCAAGCAAAAAAGAGTTTTTCTCAGAGACACTTTGAAGGATTATGCTGCAGGAGGCAACGACATGCTTGACGACGTTGCAGGATATCTCCAAGAGGCAAAAGAGGAACTTTCCCACCGTTTAGAAGTCGTCAGTTGCCTGCGAGAAGATGAGGGAGAAGCCGTTTGGCACAAAGAATGCCTTGCACTCTACGCCCAATGGTTCGAAAAATGGTTCGGCAAACCCTAAACTTGGGTCGAGCGAATCGGCTAGTTGTCTTGGCGAATGCGGAAAATGTTTAAATGCAGTATGAAACAGCAATATTAAACGAAAAGCCTCGTGGGCCCGTAGCTCAGCTCGGTAGAGCGCCAGACTCATAATCTGTTGGTCAGGTGTTCAAATCACCTCGGGCCCACATTAAACTTCGATAGCATTCAGGTATTGGTGAAGCCTGCTCTGAAACAAAACAATCCAGCCCTTAAAGCAGCGACGTTTGTCATAGGTCATCAGTTGATCATTGGTTTGCTGATGGTGCTTTTCGGGGTCAGCGACTTAACGTTTGTTATGCCCAATCTGTATGGTACTTTCCACGGGTTTTATGTGAACTGGCAAATCTTTCGCTTTTACATGCCTCTTTGGGTCTTGACAATCCCTGTTCTTCTTGTTATGGCGCTTGCTGGAACGTTGATACTGACGGTTTACAGCATCAGAGATATTCAACTTTCGAGACCCGACTACAAGGAGCACGCTGCTGTGTTGGTTACAGCTTTAAGCTTCACTTATCTAGTAATAGGTGCTTGGCCAATGTGGACCCAACCGTATCCTTGGGCGTGGCAACAGGAAATTGCAAACTACGGAAACCTGCTTGTCCTGCCTCTTTTCGTCGGAAGCGTTTTGGTGTTGATAACAGGAGCAATCTCACTGTACATTCATAGTAGAATTTACCATCAAAAACACCCTGAATGACCTCTCCTCTCGTTGAGCGCAAGATTTTTTGGTTTGTGTTTTAGATTGCTTTTTTGTGAAGAAGCTTAAATCATCTGCAGGTTGAGTCATTTTTTGACATTATTAGACACTATCATACACTTTAGACAGTGTTAGACACTTTAGACATTGTTAGACACAAATTGACACAATCTTGGAATAAAACAGAAGAAGTCACAAGCCGTTAACACGCAAAATAACTTTAAAAACATGCCCGAAAAAGAAAAAGAGTGATTCATTGCCGTATTGAGTTTGGAACGTTTGACCCCGAGTTTTTTGCAATATTTTTGGGGTGCAGAAATTTTTCTTTGTAAAATGGGTTGCTTTCTTCGAATAGGGTTTGGATTGGTTGCAACTAGTCTCCCAAAAAATCCCTAAATATCCCAAAACATTTCGAAACATCTTAAAACATCCCAAAACATCTCAAAAAGTCGCAGAGGATGAATCACGTGCGGTTCGGGTTTAGTTTTCTGAAAAGCAGTAATCCCTCAATTAAAAAGAGAAACATCGCTACTCCAGTCAGGCCCGTCAAGAAAAAAAAGCTGACCTGAAGCACTGCACCTTTTATTAGGAACATCAACATCATAATTGCTATCTCAGCGCTGAAAGCGCCTAGAAAAAAGAAGGAATAGAACATCAACCGCGGTACGAGGTTTTTGCCGACCCACACGTGCCCGTTGATGTTTGCTTTCTCCTTTAAAATGTAGTCGCCATAACTGTTCTTCTCGATTAAACCCATGTCCTCAAGTTTCTGCAGGTGCCGAAATGCGACACTTGTGCTGCTCAGGCTTGCGCCTCTAGTTACGTCTCTTGTTCCCACAGGCTTAGCTGCGTGGACAATGAATGCGTAGACGGTTAATGTGTTGCCTTCGAGTTCGTCGTTAGCCATATCTGTCGCCTTACAATGGTTCTAAGGGAAAGGTGGAGATTCCAAGTTGATTTGTGACAATTGGTCTAGCGGTACAACAGTATTGTGTAGAAATCCACCTTGATACGGTGTTAGTTCAATGTGTTGGATGACGCTATTGTCGGCTTGGGTTGCTATGGTTGAGTTTTGGTCAATTGTAACGTAGCCTATTCTGCTTATGTCAATAGATATTTTTTGAGCGTTTTGGATGTTTGAGATCTGTTGTAGTTGGTGATTTAAGTAAGGATCTCCGTTTGTCATGTTTGTGCCTTGAATTAGAAGACCATTTGTGAAGCTTTCGCTAATTCCAGAAATCGCTTGGTCTTTGGAGATAAGCTTATAGCTTGTGCTACTTTGCCAACTCGGTTGGTTCGTCGAAGGAAGTGAGCCGTTAAAGTTTGGTAAGAACACCCATTCTTTGGTGGGCAGGGAAAGGTCGGTAAGGTTGCCATAGGCGATGTCGCCAGAGTTAAAGTAGTTCGCGAATGCATAGTTCAATGACGTATAGGTGTTTGTGGTGCCGATGCAGTTTGCACTGATGACAAAGGTGAAGTTCTCAATTGATCCTTTGTCAGAGTAGACTTGTATCTGGTAGTATTCCACTCTGCTATTTGGAAGGGTTTTCATGGCATCAGGGTTCGTTGTAATGTTAAGCCCTAAGTAGTAGCCTTCCCCGTAAGATATTCCATTTTGATTGTTTGTGGCATTGGCCGTAAAGTAAGCGTAGGGCATGTTTACGTTAAACCATGGCTTTCCAGGTGTTTGAGCATTTACTTGGCTTTGAGCAGCCATCATGTACTCCAGTGGCGCGATTGTTGCTATTCCGATTGCTATGGCGAGTATTCCGCAAAGTATCAGTTTCTTTTCGATCATTTGGTTTTTCACTATTCAGCTAATCAGCTAAGCGCCTAATAATGCTCCCCCAAGAACATATTTGTCCTAAACCGTTCCCTCACTGTTCTTAAAGAGAACACCGCTTAGTTGGCAAAAAATAGTAGCTTTGTTAAGCTTGCAGCTTCTTAACAAGTGCAGCGACGTTTCTTCCAAGCGTTTCGCATTCTGCCAAGTCTTTTTTCTTTGGCGTACCTTGCACCGCAACTCCGTAGTGCTTGTCGTCCGCTCTTCCCTGCACAACCATGCCGTGGATAAGCATGGCCTGAACGATGGACAACATTGTGGTTTCGGCTCCTGAGGCTGTTCCGCCGCTGTTTGTGAAAGCTCCGCCGACTTTCCCCGTCATTTGCTTGTGGATTTGTACTGAATCGTCGATGAGCTTCTTAAGTTTGGCGGACATTTGCCCAAAATATGTTGGTGACCCTATTATTATGCCGTCTGCAGCGAGAAGGTCACTGTTTGTGGTTTGCTCAGCCCTTTTGACGCTGACCTCTACTTTTCCTGCTTTTTCAGCGCCTTTCGCCACTGCCAAAGCCATCGCTTCAGTGTTACCCGACTTAGAATCAAAAACAACTAATATTTTCGGCAAACGCTTCACCTGACAAGTTCCCATATTACTTCGTCAACCGGTAATATTCTTGCGCCATAAACGTACTCAAGGTACTTTAAGCCTTGCGCTTGGTCTTCCTTGGTAAACGCTTCAACGCCGTCCTTAACCACAACTATGCGGTATCCCCTGAAGAAAGCGTCGGCAGCCGTGTGGCGCACGCACAATTGAGTATGCAACCCGCCGAGGACCACGGTTTTTGCTCCATCACCCTTGTATAGAGTCCGCAGCAGCGAGTCTAAACCTGTCTCGAAGAAACCGCTGTAGGTCCGTTTCTCGACGATGTAATCTTTGGTTGGGTCTGGTTGCAGTTCAGAGATAACCTGCGCGCCTTCTGTTCCTTTTAGGGCGTGTTTGCCCCATTTCATTGTGACCTCAACATCTTGAGGGTAATGTGCATCGACACTATAGATAACTGGGATGTTGTTTAGGTGTGAGGCGGTGATAAGTCTCTGCAACGGCACCATGATGGATTTAGCGTTGTCAACCTTCATGGATCCGGAAACAAAATCGTTCTGTACATCTACAAGTATAATGGCTGGTCTATCCACTGGCTTTCACGCTTCGAAAAAATAAGAAGATGCTGACTCTATTTAGTTTTCCCTCGGGATAGGCATGTCGGACTGTAAAGTCCAACGGTGAGTTTCTCAGCGCAGTCTCGAGTTACTAAAACGGTGTCTTCGATTCTGACTCCACCATATCCCGGTATATAAATACCCGGCTCATCTGTCACCACGTTCCCAGTCGTCAAAATATCTTTGCTATCTGGACTCAAAACAGGCGCTTCATGAATTTCCAAGCCAACCCCGTGCCCAAGGTTATGGACAAAGAACTCTCCGAAACCAGCCGCTTCAATCGTTCGCCTTGCCTCGCCATCAACTTCTTGGGCTGCAACGTTGGGCTTTATGGTTTCGAAGGCTTTTTGATGTGCTGCCTTGACTGTTTCATAGATTTTTCTCTGTTTTTGGTCTGGTTTTCCTGCTATGAATGTTCGGGTCATGTCTGAACGGTAAGAGTTATAGGTTGCGCCTAAATCAACCACCACAAACTCGCCTTCGCCTATTGTTCTGTTTGAGCAGGATCCATGTGGATAAGCTGATGTCGGTCCAGAGGCTATTATAGTGTCAAAGCTTGTCCCGTTTGATCCTTTCTTTCGCATGGCGTACTCAACTTCTGCTGCTACCTCTATCTCTTTTATGTTGGGGCAAATAAGCTCAGAGGCTACTTTCATGCCAACTGATGCAAATTTGCATGCCTCACGGATCAATTCGATTTCCTGTTCATCCTTAACGCTTCTCAGCTTAAGGATTAATTTGCCTGCGGGCTCCAATTTTTCTTCCCCGCCGACCGCCTTGGCAAGGATGCGCCAACTCTCTATCTGCAACACGTCCACGGCGTACTTTTTGGCAGGTGCTTGTGTCGCCATTTTTTCAATCAGGTTTTCGCCTCTCTTCAAGAGTTCTACTGTTACTTCTTTCGCTTCATTTTTGGCTTGTTCGTAGTTGACTCCTCCAACGAAAAGGGTGTTTTCGCCTTGTTTGGGGATGAGAAGCGCGGTTGCGCCTGAAAAACCCGTGAAATAAGCTATGTTATATGGGTTGAAGATGAGGAAGTTACATTCTAAGCCTTCTTTGGCTGCTGCCTCTTTTAGGGCGTTTGGTCTTTTCATCTTTTTCGCCTTGCTTGTTGAAAGATGACTTTCAGGTTGCTTTAAGTTTTCGCTTCTTATTTTGCGTTATGTATTAAAAAACAGGTCGTTTTAAGCCGTGAATTTTTAAATGAATCAGCCATTAACTTAATATACTTTTCAAATGCCTACCCTAATTGAGTAACGAGGGGTAAAAAAGCATGTTTGCTTACGCGGGAAAAATTTTACATGTTAACCTCACAACAGGAGAAATGAAAAACGAGCCATTATCAGAACAGATGGCAAAAGATTATATCGGCGGCATAGGCTTAGGCATCCGCTTGCTTTTTGACAATTCAAAACCGGGAACCGACGCGTATGACCCTGAAAACCCCATAATCTATTTAACGGGTCCACTCAGCGGTACCATGGGCCCAACAGGCGGAAACAGCTACGCAGTCGTTTCCAAATCTCCAGCCACTGGCGGCATCGGCAATGCTGAAGCCCACGGTTTCTTTGGTCCGGACCTGAAACGTGCAGGGTACGACGCAATTGTTATCACTGGTAAAGCTCCGAAGCTTTCTTACCTGTGGGTTGACGATGACAAAGTTGAAATCAGAAACGCCGAGTATCTGAAGTACGCGACGGTTAAGGAAACCGACGATAAAATCCGAGCTGAACTTGGCGACTTTTACATCCGCGTCTCAGCCATCGGCGAAGCAGGCGAAAAAATGTGCCGATTTGCAGCCATAATAAACGACGAGTTCCGCGCCATCGGACGAAGCGGCATGGGCGGCGTAATGGGCTCAAAAAACCTCAAAGCAGTTGCCGTACGGGGAACACATGACGTTAACGTTGCAAACCTTGAAGGCTTCAAAGAATTTGTTAAACTTATTTATGAACGAATGAAGGGACCATCAACAAAGAAATACAAAACATTAGGAACACCAGAAAACGTTCTTGTCCTAAACTCACTCTCAGCATTGGCAACAAGGAACTGGACAAACGCAACTTTCGAAGGCGCCGACAAAGTCAGCGGCGAATACTTCAACGAACATTACGTGAAGAAAATCGTTGGCTGCGCAACCTGCGGAATGAGATGCGACCACATAGGCGTTGTCCCAGAAGGACCTTACAAGGGCTCAACCTCGAGACTTGAGTTCGAATGCCTTTGGAGCATGGGACCACTCTGCGGCATTGATAGACTTGACGCCATTATCGAAGCCATGCGTATAGTAAACGAATACGGCATGGATGGGATTTCGATCGGTGTCGTAGTAGCTTTCGCAATGGACCTCTACGAGCACGGCATAATCACAAAGGAACAAACAGAGGGTATCGACCTCAAATTCGGCAATGCTGAAGCATTAATCGCTATAATTCACAAGATTGGTAAACGTGAAGGTTGGTTGGGCAATGCGCTTGCTGAAGGTGTTGCGAGAGCCGCAGACATCATCGGCGGAGACGCTTACAAGTACGCTTGTCACATCAAAGGCTTAGAGCTGCCAGGCTACGACCTGAGAACCTTAAAAACCGCTGCATTAGGCTTTAGTGTTTCGTTCCGTGGAGCATGCCACCTTAGAAACGGCGCTTACTCGCCTGACGTTAAAGGCAAGGTAAACCGCTTCAAGATAGAGAAAGGCAGAGGCAAAATGATCACTGAAGAAAGCTACATGTACAACATTATTGACTCACTCATCGTTTGCAAGTTCAGCAGAGGCACATACTACGATGGATGGAAGGACCTTACAAACTACTATACGCTTGCAACAGGCATCCCTATTACACCTGAAGAAATGATTAAAGATGGCGACAGAATCGAAAACCTTGCAAGACTCTTTAATATCCGCGAAGGAAAAGGCACACGAAAATACGACGATGTACCCTACAAGATAAAGCATTTTCCAGTTCCCGATGAAGGACCAGCCAAAGGCGTCTGCGTAAACGACGAGGAAATGGCAGTTGGCTTAGATGACTATTATGCCTCAAGGGGATGGACAGTTGACGGGATCCCATCCGTTGAACGCCTGCAGCAAGTAGGCCTAGGCGACTTAGCCTACATTGCTGAAGAAGCGATGAAAACTGCCGCAGAAGCTAAACCTGAAGTTGCCCAAGAAGCAAAGGTTCAAGGAGGAAACTAAAAATGGTGCGACCACAAGACAGAAAATTCGTTACAGCTGACCCAGAAAAATGCATAGGTTGCTGTGTCTGTGAGTACGCCTGCAGCATGGTTAACGAGAAAACATTCAACCCGACTAAATCGCGCATACGCGCCATGAGACTGGGACCGCTCATAAATATGGCAATCACCTGCAGACACTGCGAAGACCCCGCCTGTCTAGCTGCCTGCCCCAGAGACGCCCTCAGTCAAGAAGATGACTCAGGAATAATCCGCGTAGACGAGAACGCATGCAACGGCTGCGGATGGTGCATCAGCGCATGCCAATTCGGCGCCATGAACATGCATCCAGAAAAGAAAATCGTGTTCACATGCAACAGCTGCACAGACAACGACACAAAAGAACCGCAATGCGTCAAATGGTGCCCTGAAGAAGCGTTGACTTACGTTACAGCCGAAACATTGGCACAGAAGTACCGCCAGAAAGCAGTCAAGAACCTGTTCCAAGCGGCAGAAGCAGAAAGCAAATCAAAATAAGACTAAGTTAGAGTCTTCTATATTTTTCTTCATTATTTCCTAAAACTCAGCGACTCCTTACTTACGTTGCTTTTTCAGCTATGGTTCCTTTTGTGTAGGGCACGTACTCCCTGATTTGCTCAATCGAGGTTTTTCCTGATTTTTCTCGCTGTTCCTTAGGCAACTTAAGCATCAGTGACCTAAGAATCCGCTGCAAAAGCTCCTTGCCCATGTAATCGCCCGGCAACAAAACGACATAAGCTTTGGTCTTCGCTTTCACTGCATCTACTGGTCCACCGACAAAGCCCGGTTCATCATTAAGCGTTATGCCGATAGCGACCTTAAGGGGCACTCCCCGCATCCAGTTTCGTTTGCCTACCACTGCGAATGCGCCATGCGGAACAGATTCGCCTGAAGCTCCACTCTTGCTGAGCTGGTCAACTTTGACCCAGTAAACATCCGCTGAACCTGCGTTTTCACGCCAGGCACGGGAAAAAGACGCTGCGAACTCGCCCGCTTCACGAAGCGTTTGCTCGGGTATAGTTTTGCCTTCAGTCTTCACAACTGTGAAGGGTGCTCCTGAAATTTCAGCATGGAACACAACGTCTTCTTGAGTGGTATATTTTTTTATTAGCACTTCATTGCTGACCGTGTCCTTGCCTGCAGTCACTAAGAATCCGTCGGAAGATGTGAACCAACGGAATTTCTCGTACCACTCTTTATTCTCTCTCTCCAATTTACGTTTGGCAAGCGCTTCCACAATCTCGCCTGGCTTAAGACTCTTAAGCTCCTCAGCTCGGGCAAGCTCCTTTTCAATTTGAGCTAACCGTTTCTTGGACTCCTCCAGCGCCGATTGCGCACCCTCGGTTTTCTGTTTCGCCTTTTTTCCGCGTTCGTAGTACTCGTTGGCGTTTTCGTAAATCGAGCGACGCAGGCTAATGCTGAACTTCAGCCCTTCGATATGCATGTTCAGGGATAGGTTGCGTCCGTCAAAAGATTCAACCCAGGCATAAGGTTCTTTGCCGCCTTTTTTCGCCTCCAAAGCCTCAGCTATGGTGGCCCAGTCTTTTCCTTCCCTGTTTGCCCTGAGCAGAGTTTCTGTGAATGTTTGGAGTGTGTTCAAGTGGCTGTAGATTGTGTTGCCGATGTTTTTGTCGACTTCGGTTTTTTTCTCTTCTTGGCTGATGGATTTTTCTTGGTCAGCAACTACTCGTTTGAGTCGTTCAGCTTCCTGTTTAAGCTTACCAACTTCAACGCTGGCAACCGCTTTTTCTGCAGCTATTACCTGGAGGAAAAACTCATCCGCCGCCTCGTTAAACGTCTTATAATCTTGAGTTTTGAATCCTTCATAACGTTTGAGTTTCAGGGGAACTACATCAAGAAAGCTTCCGTCTTGGTCAAGAACTATGTTGGGCTCAAAATTATCCTCCGCTAATTTAGAAAGCAAGCCTTGGAGTCCATCAAAAATACCTTTGGCCTCGTCAAATGTTAAATTTTTGCAAGGCTTGGATTTCTCCACTCCCGCCCTGAGGAGCATCTCTTCCGCGTATACTCCTCCTATGCCCAGAAAACGTGACATCGCCCTCACCACTTCAGTTTCGCCTGCTTTCTCCAAACCTTCCTGCAGTTCGGGCATGGTAAGTTTGAAGGGGTTTTTGCCGCTTGGAGGTGGCAACATCAAGGTTTCGTTTCGCAGAATATTTCGATCTCGCATCCGCTTGAAGAACAATGCCTGCATAATCTGGTTTTTCGCGCTTGTGAGGATTATGTTGCCTTCCCCGAAAAGCTCTGCAACCAAACTGAGCAAACCATCCTTGGTTCTGAAGGTCACCGTTACAATTCTCTCAAACTCGTACTGATCAATGCCGACAAGCCAAGCACTGCGCAAGTACTTTCTTAACGACATACAGAACTCGGGCGGCGTAGCAGGGCTTTCTGGCGCGTAGACGGTTGAGTGTAGCCTTCTGCCCGCTTCCAAAATAAGCCTAATGGGCGGCGCATCAGTCTTGTGAAGCTTGAAAACCAGGGTCTTCTCGTCAAGCTGATAGATGTTGTTCACTCTGGAATCGGTTATTGCCAGCTTTAGTTCTTTGACGGCGGCTGCAATGTCGAAGCTTGTGAATTCTTTCTTGCGCATGTTAAATCATCAAGGGCGGTTTTTAGTAATTAACCTATTTGTATCGCATTAGCGGGAATTCATTAAACTAGTCGTTTTCAAGGCAGAAATTTGGCTATAGAAGACATGCCTTGTGGCAGAGCTGACAAAGCAAGAAGAATAATGCAGAAAATGGATCCCAATTTCCAACTACTGCGCAAATTCCCTTTTTTCCCCTCAAACCAACTAGCTTTTTGTTGTGGTTGGAAATGCGAACTCTTCTGCCAGTTGCAGCCAGAAAGCTTACGCTTTTCTTCTTTTCTTTGGTTCTTTAATGAAGGCTTCCCCAACTATCTGTTCAACGATGCAAACGATGTCTAAATCTAATAAGTCGATAGTAATTGGGAGCTCATTGCAGATTTCAAGCTTTTGTTTACTTTTCATTTTGAGTCAAAAGCAGTTTGACTTAACTCATAAAAAGATTTTATGAATGCGGGATTAAGTTTTTCAGCCGTATTCAACTTTCATAAATAGAAAATTAGTTGGTGTACAAGAAGGATTTTGAATCGAGAAAGGAAAAACTACTATGAATCCTTCAGTGATTGACCTGACAGTTTAAGGATTGTTGACTTTCTCAAACGAGAAGTTGATGGAAACTATGTCAATATGGATTTTCTTTTCATGAGGATATTTAACCTTTGCATAGCCGGATAATTAGCAAGCTCCTATTGTTTCCGTAATGCTTAATCTTGACATTTAGCGTATAGTTGTACCAAAAGTTCTCTGAGAGGTTGCGGTTTGACGGCTGCAAAAGTCATTCGACAAAATGAATACTTTAAAACTGTGGTTGCTGTTGTTTTGGTTGTGGCTGTGGTTTTCGGTTTATTCTTCGGTTTACGAGCTTTTTTGAACACTCCTGACCCGGCGTTGACTGTGGTGAGCGGAAGCATGAGCATTCCTTATGACGGAAACGACAACAACTTCTGGTTAACCATGGCCACACCGTTTGACCGAACCTTAAGCGTAGGCGACATCATAATAATCCAAGGCGTCAACCCCAAAGACCTGAAAACGGACTACCCCAATAGCGACATAATCGTTTACCATCGACCTGACGACCCAAGTGAATTGGTAGTTCATAGGATAGTGAGCAAAGAAATTATCAACGGAACAATCTATTTCCAAACAAAAGGTGACGGAAATCCACCAGAGGTTTGGCCCAATCCCGCCACAGTAGTTGACTCATGGGGTCCAATTCCTCAACAAGATGTCGTTGGCAAAGTGGTTATGCGTATTCCATGGTTTGGTTGGGTAACAATCTTCGTTCACGATAACTCATTAGCGCTGCCGGCAATCATCCTCATAATTCTGTTGATTGTAATCATAGAATTCGTCCTACCTCAACTGCGAGGAAAGAAGCATCCACAAAGAAAAACAGACCCAACGCAGAAATAGACCAATTCTCGGTCCAGAAACTTTGACTTAACTTAGTCAAGACTCTTTGATGAAAATAACCCTTAGACCACCCTTGCCCGGCAACTATTGAGCTGTATCTCATGTTACCCAACGATTATCCTATTCTACGCTTTTTGGCTTTGAGTTTTTGCAATGATTTCATCTTGCCTACTTCTGTCACATGGTCTGGTTAAGTCAAACATGATTAGTGTTCTTCCATGGTGATGTTTGAGTTAATGTTTGTCTTATCGGGGACGCTACAATCTCCTTATAGTAGATGGGATGCTGTACTCTTGGGGGCGAAACATAATGGAAAGCAAAGTAACTTGGATAAGTGATAAGCATAGGCACCCGGAAAGATACAAAGAAGAAAATGAAACTTGCCTACAAGCGGCTCTACGCAGGTGAATATAGTGGACTTCTGCCCAAAATGCGGATCGATACTTCAAACAGCAAAAAAGGCCTCTTCCACACTTAGATGCCCAAAATGCAAATTTCAAAAACCTATCGAACATAAAGAATCGAACAAAAAAATAAGCCTGCAACTTGGGAAAGTGGCTGAAATCGCGGTCATAGACGAAAGCAAAGAGGCACAACTTAGGCAGCTTCCGACAATTCGTTTGGTGTGTGAAACATGCGGAAACACCGAAAGCGAAACTTGGAACGTTGAAGCGGCAGACGAGACTATCCATTCAACAATTACTTTCTTCAGATGCACAAAATGTAAAACCACCCGAAGAGAATCTGGATAGCCCAATAACGCACTTGTCAGATACAACTGATTGAATAAAAAAAAGGGGAAACGCCGGCGACATCTCCTCGACTTATAGGGTTTGAATCACATCCCCTGGTGTCAATACAAGCCAAAACTATATGGAACGTCTAAAGGTCTGCGAGTTATGGGATATACTCTTCGACAAGTTTCTCTGCTTGTTCTTCAGACAGATAATCGGACAAATACATTTTGATAAGTTCTCTAAGAACATTCCTTCGTAGGTCCTTGTTTTTTTCATTATTTGAGGCATCATTAATGGAACTGTACCGACAATTAATCGCGCTATTTGGGTTGTTGATGTCGTAATTTGGATTGTTGATGTCGCTCTTCGGATTATTTAGATAGTTATCAGGATCATTATCTTGAGTTTGCAAATCTTTGACAATACATCTAAACAGCGCACCAATAGTTACAGGCATAAAAACACTCCATGAAGACTACTTATCTCTAAACAAATCAACCTTATTAGACTCTTATGTTTTTCCTTCAATCAAAAAGCTTTTTTGTTCAAATCAAGAGAAAATCAAAAAAGAGGAACGCGGGTGATGTCTCCACGAATGGAGCATTCAGGTCCCACTACGGCACCATTATGTTAAAGAATATCTGCTTGTGTTAGAATGACAATGGAGTTTGTGCATTTGACGGGTGAATTTGAAAAACAAGTCAAAAAGCTTTGCCTTGATCCTAAAGCGGAGAAGGAACTAATCGACATGATAAACAAAGCTACAAGCGAAGACCAATGCATGTGCTGCGAATCCAAAGAAGGTTGTGATAATTTCAAGTGGCACAAAAAATGGCTCAACACCAACAATTGCGATTGCTGCCCCCCATAAGCAGACCGTTTATTCTTAGAATTTACTCTAATCGTGACTTCTTCTGAAAATTACTCGTTAGCAGAGAAGATTGTTTCGTGAAAGCAACTGTTGCTTAGATAGGATTAGTTTTGCGGTCTGATGCGTAAGGTTTAGCTATTTTTGCTTTCACTTCTGGCTTTGGTTCGCAGAAAATCTGTGTGGTAATTCCTCTCTGCTCAGTTTGGTAAGCACAGAGAAAAAGACCGAAGGCCGAAGGACAAACTTCAAAGTGTTTCATTCCTGCCACTGCAGCCATCTTTATTAGCTTTTGGTTGCAATAAACACAGTGGTTGGGTTTAACTTTTGGAAGAGGTGCTTTGGATCCGTTTGAAGGGCCACAGTAGATTTCGGTTCCGTTAGTACTGAAGTTGGACCAAAGGGACTGGTAAAGGCTGGGGCACATACGATAATTGCCGTAAGATTGAAGATTAAGGATGTGAACAAACTGTTTCCCGCATTTCCTGCAATTTTCCGCAAACATTTCTGAATCCTCAGTTATCGTGGCTCCAGCAAAGCACCCGTGCAATCAAAGAATATTTGAAACTTACTAGACCTCAGCCATTGTGAACAAAGAACTATGCTGAACAATTTAACTAAATATATAACGAATACCTTATTAAAGTAAGGATAAAATATACTTGCCAAGGATTACGTAAGACATGACGCCTGTTGTTCAGCTTTATTGGATTCGAATCTCGTTGGGAGTAGTTGCAGGGGCCATAAGCGCGGTTCTAGCTTTATACCTGCCCCTAAATGACCTTAGCAGCCTAATCGACAGCTTCACAGTAGCCCTTCTTATATATCTGGTATCCTACTATCCGCTTAAGGCAATATACTCAAAAAAGATAGAAAAACAATCAAAAATATTGAGCACGGCAGTATTAGGGTACTTCTTCGCATGGCTGCCCTTCTTCGTCCTGTTCTTTACGCTGTTCAAAATCTACGCTTAATTTTATTACTAAAGAATTATTCTTGGTTTTTCTGGAAAAAATTCGCGATTGTGGCCTGGCTCTTGTCGCTTCGTAGTGTTTCTATTTTCTCTGGTTCGCTTGGTTTTGCGTTTCCGTTCAGCGGTGCGATGTCCATTCGGGTTAGGATTCGCATGCAGTCTGCCCATGCCGAAAAGTATCCGCGGTCAAAGTCTCCGTGTAAGCCGTTGCCCATATGTTCTAGGAACTCTTTTCTGTAATTGTGCAGGGCTACCTTGTCGCTTAAATCAATCTTTGATAAAAATGCGTAGTCGTCAGTTGCGCTGTTTTTTCGCGCTAGGTAGATACCGTAAAGTGCACGGAAGTATCCTCTGTTCCAATCTGTTTTCTGCATTTTCTGTTTTACCCGTTCCAACTCGCGTTCGGCTTCGGTGAATTGCCTGCTGATTATGAGTTGGAAGTACCTTGTTACAAGGGCTTGTGAAATCGGCATGTTTTAGCGTCCGCGACTTTTAGTGGCTTTCTCCTCTTCAGAGACATCTTCTATTCCGTTCTCGGTTACTTTAAGTATTTCCTCTCCTTCCGGCAAATATGGGCTTGAAACCAGCCTTGCAATCCGTATTGGACCATGTGATGCTTTTCGAAGGTAAAGCCTTGTGTGGCTTGTATGGCCCACGATGTTTCCGCCTATGGGGTGGATTGCGTCGCCGAAGAACTGGTCTGGCTTCGCCATTACCTGGTTAGTTACAACTGCAACCGCATTGAATGCCCGGGCTAAACCGATCAGCTTATGCATATGCTTGTTCAGCTTTTGCTGTCTTGAAGCCAACATTTCTCTTCCAAGATATTCGCTTCGAAAATGCGCTGTTAGAGAGTCTACTATGATTAGTTTGATGTTGTTTTGCTTGATTATTTCATCGGCGTTTTCGAGAAGGAACATCTGATGGTCTGAAGTGTAGGCTTCAGCATAAATGATGTTCTTAACTACTGTGTCAGGGTCTAAACCTAAAAAGTTGGACATTTGAACGATACGTTCAAGCCTGAAAGTATTTTCCGTGTCAACATATAATGCCGCGCCGTTGAGTCCGCCTCTCTCCGGAGGCAACTGGACGTTAACGCAGAGTTGATGGCAGATTTGGCTTTTCCCGCTGCCATATTCGCCGTAAAACTCCGATATCGTCTGGGTTTCTAATCCGCCGTCAAGCACTTTGTCTAAGGCTTTGCTTCCTGTAGTCAAACGCAAGACGTTTTTTCGCATTTTGAAAAGTTCGTCTGCGCGGATGAATGAGACGCCCAGGGATGAGCGTGCTGCTTGTATGATTTGGGCAGCTTTTTTCTCGCTTACTCCAACCGGCTCCAGTTCTCGCGATGTAGCCATGGCCAAGGATTCCACTTGGTGATATCCGAGTTCACGGAGCTTTTGTGCGGTCGCTGGTCCGACTCCTGGGAGGTCTTCTATAAACTCATATTTTGGCTTGGACGGTTCAGTCTGCTTTTCTGTTTCCTCTTGTGCTTCGTCTTCTTGGTTTTGGTCGTCTTCATTTTCATCCTTCATTGTATTCACACGTTGCAACATGATGTAATGTTTGGGTATTTAAAATAACCGAAGAACAAGACATATTGCAGAGTGGAGAGGTGACTGAAAGTAAACTTTCATCTTTTGGCCGCTTAGTCAAGAAACCTTGACTGAATTTCTGTCACTTAGTCAAGAAACGTTGACAATAAACCTTTTAACAACTAAAACCGCCAAGAAGAACGGTGGAAAAATGAGGAAACCTGTCATCGCGTTTCTTATTTTGCTTTTGGCTGAGACGATAAGTGGGTTGGTGCTTGTTTACGCCAGTTCACAGTTCAACGACTCTGTTCTACCTCAAGCTGCTTCCCCAACACAGCCTGTTATCTCCGTCAAATCTTCGATGCCTTCACCCTTTACAGTTGCAGCATGGATTGTCGGGTTAGTTGCTGTGTTTGGTGCCCTTCTTTCTCTTTTCCTCCGGGGACGACATTCGAGTCAACCTGAGAAGAAAAGAGTGGGTGAGCGATTCTGGGCTATCGACAGCTATCGCCCAAACTGTTTGAGGATCAGTCGCTAAAAAGAGGCGACCTTGCTATTCTTTGCATTGTTTGAGGTCGCGTAGCTCGGCAGCGGATTTGTTTAGCATGGCGTGGTCTGCCACAGTTTGAATGGTGGACACGGGGAGGCAGACAACTACTTTGCCGAGGAACGGCACTTTGAACCCCAACGCCTTCGCTGCTTCATCTGTCAGCCCAACGTAGAGGCTTGTAACTTGCCAACTAGCCATGTCAACTTCAGCGCTTTCTATCTCGCCGAGCAAAACATTATCGGAGGTGTAAGCTTTTTTCCAAAAAACCCTAGTAATTTCAACCATGTTTAAAACCAATATGGTAATTTGCGTTCGCCTATATTTGGTTGTCGGCAATGAAAAGCTTGCAGAAGCTTTTTTTACGTGGCTACACCACTATTAATTGTGATTTTTATGTCTGCTTCTCAGAAACCAATTGCTAAACTTTCTCCTCAAGAGAAACATGTTATCGAGGATAAAGGCACAGAAGCGCCTTTCACTGGCAAATACTTCGCTTTTTGGGACAAAGGCATCTACGTATGCAAACGCTGCAGGACTCCACTTTACCGTTCAGAAAACAAGTTTGAAGCCAACTGCGGGTGGCCAAGCTTCGACGAAGAAATTCCGGGTGCTGTAAAACGGATGCCTGACCCTGACGGAATGCGGACGGAGATTGAATGCGCTAACTGTGGAGCCCATTTAGGACACGTTTTCACAGGTGAACACTTCACCGAAAAGGACACAAGGCACTGCGTGAACTCGATTTCGATGGATTTTATCCCTGACAAGAAAGAGTGAGCCTCTTTTGTTTTTTGGGGTTTCTGAAGCTATTCTACAGTGCGAAAGATTTCGAGAAGTGCTTTCTTAGTTTAGAGCTTTGATAGTCTTAAGTGAAACTTGAAACGATGGCGGACTTGGAAGTCTAGTCAGCCTAAGCTGTGGCCCCACTTTTCCCTAAAACAATATTCGCCGAGCGGCTTTCTTTCTGGTGCCGGTGGTTCCTCAGCAGGGTAGCCCAGCGTAACCAACGCCTCAGGTTCAACTTCCCTTGGAATCTCCAGCGTTTCCCGAACAGTTTGCTTGCAGAAACTTGGCGCGCAGAACCAGCATGCCCCCAATCCCAAGCTATGCGCCGCCAACAACACGTTCTGCAACGACGCTGCCAAACTCTGCAAAGCCAAATCCCTCTCCAACCTCTGCTTTTCAACATCAACAAGCCTCTCCATACCATCCATGCAGAAGCAGGCGAGCACTAATATTGGTGCATCGGCGAATCGTTCGATCCGAAGCTTAAATTTTTCGGGCTCAATGGAGACACCATCTTTTGTAGCGTCAGTGGTCCATGCCTTCGCCATAGCCTCAGCAAGCCCCCGTTTTACCTGCGGGTCCGCCAATACTATGAATCGCCACGGTTGAGCGTTATGCGCTGAAGGCGCCCAGCCAGCAACCTCCAAAACCTTCCTGACTAGCTCTTCTGGGACAGGTCGGGTTTGGTATTTCCTGACGCTTCTTCTCTCCCTAAGCTCATCCAACAAGTGTGACATGAAACATGGTATGTCGGCTACTCTTTTTATCTCTTAAGCAAAAATGTGCAAGTAGATTTTAGTGTTCATGTTTCTTTGAGTAAACCAGCAAAGCCGCGCCCAGTGCAATCACTGCTATTATTGTTCCTGAAACGGCTGCGATAGTTACGGTTGGAAAAGGTTTGGGAGGTTGAAGTTTAGGTGAGTTTGTGGGCTTCTCCGAAGATGATGGGGAAGGCGACTGAACCTGACTTGGTGAAGGTGTGGTTGAAAAGTTTGAGATAAGTGGATGAGCAGGTAACTGCACCTTTACGCTAGAAATATTGTAAGGCGCGATGAGCGGGTAAAAGTCTTTGTTGTTTGCGTCTATGACGTAAGGCGCATCGCCTATTCCCGAGTTATCAATTTCTGTAGCGTTGGGATATAGACTGGCGTAATTGCTCCAGTAGTTTCCTTTTGCGCCGTTGCACCATGTATTATGAACAGAATAAACCCCGTTTTCGCTTCCAACTTGGTCAATCAAGTTCGTGGTGCTGCTTATGAAGTTGTTTTCATAGAAAATATTGTCAGCCGATTCCCGTGTCTGAAGATCGCTGGTGCCATAATAATTGTCAATTTGGACGCAGATGCTGCCAGAAATGTTGTTCGCGACAAATTGGTTCAGTGTGGAAGATCTTAAGTCTATTCCGCTGTCGTATGCTCCACTTCCGTATGGTGCGATGCTGTTCTTAATTACAAGGTTATTCACTGAATTCTCCATCCAAATCCCATAGCCACCTCCGCTAATTGTGTTCTGGGCAACAGTTTGGTTAGATCCACTCAAGAACAAGGCGGTCGCCGTATTGTTTGCTATGATTGTTTCGTCTCCAACCGCGCTTATGCCAGTGTTTATTATGTTGCCGATTATTTCAATTCTGCTTCCAGTTGCGGATACGAAACCGCCAGTGGTGCCACCCCCAGGTTGACCATGCGAATTAATGGTGAAATTCGTGAGGATTGCGTCGTTGGCTTCAATGTTGACTGGATTTTCTATCCCCGACGATCCAAGGATGCCGTAAGGACCACTGGGCGGGTACAGATCTATTATGGTGTTGCTTGGACCTTCACCTATGAGGGCGATTGTCTTGTTTAGAGTTAGTACTTGCTCTTCGTAAACTCCTGTTTTGACGAATATTGTGTCTCCATTGACAGCGTTATTAATCGCTGCCTGAATCGTAGAATAATTGTCTGGGACAACAATTGTTTGAGGCTGAGCAATAACTGGCCGAAAAGCGATCAAGCTAAATGTAGCTAGTACAAGAACAAGAATAGCAATTAACGCGAAGTGTTTATTCTTGCTCATCCAATCTTTACCTGCCTGTGTTTCCTTGAGTAGACCAGCAAAACAGCAGCCGCTACAATGACTATTGCCGTTCCTATAACAGCGTCAGCCGCGGTTGGGAAAGGTTCTGGTTTCGCTACGGTGAAACTGACGGTTTGTGACATACCAATATCTCCAAATGTGTCATTAACATAGATGACGAGGTTGTGCAAGCCATTTGTCATGTTAGCGATTGTGCTGTTACCCATTATGGTTACGTTCTGTTTCTCATCAACACTGTAACCTATCCAGTCAACAGCCTTGTCAACTGCAAAAATTAAGGGAACGTTTGATTCGTTGTATTTTTTGTCGATTGGCGACTGAACAGTTATTTTAGGGGGAATGGTCTCCAGCGAATACAATGTAGCGTTGAAAGGCTTCACAAGGGGATAACGGTCCTTGTTCTGAGAGTCTATGACACAAGGAATATTGGCTATTCCCGATTTTGCGCTTCCGTCGGCGTTAGGATTTTTAGTCCAGTAGTCGCCCCAATAGTTTCCGCCATTGGGGTACCCATCGTCCCAAACGTTTACGGAATCAGAAACTTCCGCTTGGGTGGTGCTGTTAAGAATGTTGTTGTGATAAATAGTGTTGTTTGAAGCACCCGCAAAATAAATTCCGGTGCTGTAGAGGTCTTTGAAATTCACGTCGCCAACTATATTGTTTCCAATAACCTGGTTATGCGCGGAATTGGCGAAAGAGATGCCATAAAGGTTGTACGTTAGGTTGTTTCCCGTTATAATGTTTGAAGCTCCTCCTTCAACATCTATTCCTGTATATGAACCGCCATTCCAAGCCTCTACACTCTCAAATCCGCTTATTGTATTGTTGGCAACTAAGACATTTGAGGTATCAGTTAATTGGATGCCAATTGCTTGTCCGCTTGCGCCATAGCTGAACAAAATCTCAAAGTTTTTCACGGTTACATTTGCGACTTCATTTAATGAAAGGTCTCCAGATGGGGTGTATCCCTCTCCCAATAGTTTGTATCCACTTCCATCAAGCACGATGCTACTTCTGTTTACTGTTATGCTTCCATCGACATTGCTTGTCAAAGTGTAGGTGTTGCCTGTTTTCTGGATGGGTGCTGTTGATGGAGTTACGCTACCATCAGCATTGATAATAATGTCGACATTACTCTGAGCCTTAACAGGTAGAATACAAATTCCGCCCAGAGCCAGAAGGATTATGAGAAATAAATTCGCAGCGGCAAATTTCTTCATGTTTTTTGTCCTTCAACTTTGTATTGAGGCGCCGCTTCGCGTTTCTTGAAGTAAACCAGCAAGGCGATACCGATCACGACAACCGCTGCTACCACTAAAATAGCGGCTACAGTTGCAGAAAGAAAAGGCGCTGGCTTTGAAACGGTAAACCAGACGGTTTGTGAGGCGCCCACGTTTCCGAATGTGTCGTTAGCGAATATTGAGACACTGTACGCGCCATTCGACAGCATTGACAGCGTAGCATTCCCCGTGACCGTTACGTTAGCTTTCCCATCTAAGCTATATTTGATCCAGCCAACCTCTTTATCGACTGTGAACGCTAAAGGCAAAGTGGCGTTGCGGTACGTTTGGTTTTGTATGGAAAGGACCGTTATTTTCGGCGGCGTTACCGTAAGCAAGTAAGATGGGTCAGGAGTTCCATAACCAACCGGCGTGTATTGTTCGTTTAAAGTGCTGGGATACGCTAAAGTCAACTCACCCCATATGCCCGTTCGTCCTCCGATAAGATAGAACGTGTCGTTAACAACTGCTACTGAAGCAATTAACCGATCAGTTGGCGCAGCCGTGCCCAGAGTCCAATTTCCTGTGAAGGGATTGTAAATGTCGGTTTCTTGCTCACCAAAGAAGTAAATCCGTTTTGGCGCCAGAACGCCGCTAGTTGCAGCCGCTGTGAAACAGAAGTCATGAATGTTGTTTCGCTCAATGCTCCAGCTGTCATTTGCCGGATCATATATCTCCAAGACCTGGTTTCCAACCCACGTTTGGTTCATCGCTAAAACGTATATTTTTCCATCAAGCACAGCTGAGACGCGAGCGTCAAGTGGCACAGGCGGCGGAGTTTTTGTTGTCCATGTGTTGGTTTGGATATTGTAGACTTGATTCACATTGTAATAAGAGACAGAATTGTTCATCAAAAAACCGTTCATAGAACTTCCGCCTATAACGTAGATTTTGCCATCGACCATGGCTGTAGCCGCGGAGTATCGGGGCGAAGGCATTGGTGCCTCATTTGTCCAAGTGTTCGTGGCGGTGTTGTAAACCTCGTTTGCAGCAACGTCAAAGTACGGAAAAGGCGTTACCTGAGGATTAAAGCTGGTCAACGTACTGTAGCCGCCAATACAGTAAATCAAGTTTTGGTAAACTGCTATGCTGAATGACGCTCTAGCCGTCGGCATCGGGGATTCCGTTAACCAACTGTTCGAGCTTGGGTCGTACATTTCGTTAGTATTAACCTCTTGACCTCCGTAACTTTGTCCTGTCGAGCAACTACCCGTCTCCGATGCACTGCTTCCTCCAATCGCATATATTTTCCCGTTGACAACCGCAACGCCCAAATATGCTCTAGCTGTGAGCATGGGCGCCTTCTCCGCCCATGAGTTTCCAACCTCAAGTGCTCCAGAAACAGGATTAAACACAAGCACGCAAGATGCAATGAAGACCAAGACAAGCATTAATGCGCAGACTTTACTCATGTTTTCCCCGTAAGTAACGTGCTGCTTTGTGTTGATTAAAGGTTTTTTGTCAAGGTTTCTGAACTAAGCGCCTCATGTTTTGTCAAGGTTTCTTGACAAGAACAGAGGATAATCATTTTGGCGGGTTAAGCTCTATTAGGCTCCAAAATAACTTTAAGCGACTGTCCTGCTTCAGCCATCAACCTGAAACCTTCTTGTGCCTGGCTTAGCGGGAGCCTATGCGTAATCATTTCTTTGACGTCAAGCTGTTTTGTCCCCAGAACCCGAAGGGAATCTTCAAGGTCGTTTGGTGCGGCGCCGTAGCTTGTCTGGATCTTTATTTCGTTTCTCCAGAACTGGTTAATCGGTACGGGCAACTTCACGCTCGGGTCGGGAACCGCGAAGAACAGGATGGTTCCGCCATTGTCCACACAGTCCAGCGCTGAGAGCGACGCAGATGTTGCTCCCGTGCAGACGATAACTTGGTCGGCTAGCTTGCCGTTGTTGGCTTCTTTGAGTTTGGCGGGTAAGTTGTCTCTGGCGTCCAGGGTGTGGGTTGCGCCGAATTTCTTGGCAAGCTCCAGCCTGTACGGGTTAATGTCTGAGACCACCATGTTTCTTACGCCTTTGAATTTGGCAAGCTGCGTGTGCAGGATTCCTGCGATGCCGCTGCCGATAATCAGCACGGTGTCGTCTTTTTTCAGGTCAGCCAAGCGTTGTCCCCGTGAAACGCATGCTAGGGGTTCGATCAAAGTGCCTTCTTCATAGGACATGTCGTTGGGCAACTTGTAGATGCCGAAGTCAATGTTTATTTTTGGCACTCGGATGTACTGTGAGAAGCCACCTGGGTAATAGTTTGTCGTATGCAGCGTGTGGCAAGCTGTGTGAAAACCTCTTTTGCAGTAACGGCATTGGTTACATGGGACATGGTGGGAAACGAAAACGCGGTCGCCCACTCTTACCTTTTTGACCTTGTCGCCGACTTTGTCGATGACGCCTGTTGCCTCGTGACCTAAAACAATCGGAGCCTTAGGCACACGATACCATTCTATAACGTCGCTGCCGCAGATACCGCTTGCCATAACCTTAAGCAACGCCTCATCCTCCCCGATTTGTGGGATCGGCATATCTTGGATGCGGACATCATGGTTGTTGTAGTAAACGGCGGTCAGCATATTCTTCACCGAAAAAGAGATTGCAGCTGATTAGGCTTTGCCAGCTTTTACCTGTTCGTAGAGGTCCATTGCTTCCTGCGGAGTGTAGCCGTCGTGGACAACTGCTCTTATGCCCCGTATGGCGGCGACTGGGCATTCGGTTTGCCAAACGTTGCGGCCTAAGTTAACGCCGATTGCGCCTGCTTGCATGCCCTCGTAAACGAAGTCGAAGACCTGTTTTTGGGTTTCAGTTTTGGGTCCGCCTGCCATGACAACCGGCACTGGGCATCCTTCAACAACCTTGTGGAAGTTTTCGCAATAGTAGGTTTTGACGACGCGTGCGCCTATTTCAGCTGAAATCCTTGCTGCCAACGCCAAGTAGCGTGCTTCTCTTTTTTCAAGTTCTTTTCCAACTGCTGAAACTGCCATGACCGGGATTCCGAACTCTTCGCATTCATCGACGAGTTTTGCTAAGTTGGATAGGCTTTTGTTTTCGTATTTGCTTCCCACGAAAACTGACATCGAGACGGCGGAAGCGTTTAGCCGGAGGATTTCTTGCATAGATGTGACGATGCTTTCGTTCGCTAAATCTTCGCCGACAACAGAGACGGCGCCTGAAACACGCATGATGATGGGTTTCTCGATCGCGGGGTCTATGCAGTTGCGCAGGACGCCACGAGTTAACATTAAAGCGTCTGCGTATTGGTAAATCGGTTTGATTGTTTCGCCGGGTTTCTCAAGGCAATGGGTTGGTCCCTGGAAGTAGCCGTGATCAATGGGTAAAAAGACTGCTTTTCCGTCTTTCTGGATAAGTCGGCTTAACCTGTTTTTCATACCCCACTCCATAACAATTCCTCGAGGGGATTCTCTAGTTCAAGGTTTATTAAAGTATTCGTTTGGATTTTATTTTAGGTTAGGAACCGTTTCTTGCGATCAGTTTTCTACGCTTATTTTTTACTGCTGCTTCCACGTCTTTTTTCCTTTGTTTTTTGTTTGGCCCTTTACTTCGTTTTTAGGTTTATTTTTTGTTTTGTTCTTGATTTTAAATGCCCTCCTTACACGCTCTCCCCTTTCAATGAGCATGCACCCTTATTCGCCTTTGCTTATCTTAGAGCAAACAAAAATGCTGATGGAAAACCAAACAGGTAAATTATTATTCATTTTTATTGAAGCGTCTTAGGACATAGTGTTCTTATTTCTTTGCCAAAGTCTCTGGGTCAAATGGCTTGAGTTTTCCTTTTTCGTCTGTAATGTACAGTTGAAAGTCGTATTCTCTGCAGTAGTTCTTGAAATCTCTCCATTGCGTTTTGTCGCCTTCAAAATCTTTTTCATTTACTATTTGACAAATTCGTTTTAGACAACCTTTGTGCGCCAAAACATCTGGGATAATGCCGCCGACCTCCGAAGGTTTTTCCCAGCCTTCAGTATTCGCCTTAACCAGCCAATTATCTTTTTTGAGGTCTTCAGCAATAGTCCTGACACATGCATCATGTTTGTCTAACTCTTCAGGTTTTTTCTTGTCCATTAAAAACGCCTCTACTTGTTATCTTGAATTGTTTTCTAAAGATTTAAAGTTAAACTAACAAAGCGTTTGCAACTGCGCCAGGCCACAGCCTGATTATTTTGGAAAATTAAGTGATGAAGTCGATAACTGAAATATTCTGGTTAACAAAACCTACGAATTCCGCTTCAATCTGTAATAATCGGGGTCTTCTATCAGGTTAGCCAACGCAAATCTCTCAGCCAAAAATCTGTCGACGAAAACACTGTATTTTTTCATTCGTTCCATTTCCCAGTTTGTTCCTTGCTTGAGCTGTTGTGGGGAAACTTTGGTTTCAGGTCTTGGAAATCCCAGTGACTGCATTTTCAGCGGATCAATATGGGTTTTAATCGAGATGTTTCTGTACCACTTTTCCGCCGGTGTCTTCGGCTTGGCTATTGCCCAAGCGTTTTTTTCATTCTGTATTTCCTCGTCAAATTCTGGAAACGCCTGCAAGCTTTCGTCGAGGATGTGTCCGAGTTCGTGTCTTATTATTAGTTTGGTTGTGTTGGTGAGTTTGCCAGCGTTTATGTCTCGTTTTACAGCTATTTTGACGTATTTTTCTGTGGCTTCCGATACGCCTCCTGTGTCGTAGGCGTCAACGGCTATTATGTCCACTGCATTCAGTTTTTTTAACGCTAGGTCGCCGTACTCGGCTTTCAAAAAGTGGCTTGCATAAGTTTTCATTTGTTCTTGAATGGTTTCCGCAGTGGTCTCCAAACGCCTTCTCCTCGCTAAAGTCCTAAGACAGGAGACTTGATTTAACGGGTATTCTAATCGCCAGAATATTCTGGTTTTTGATATAACTCTTCAAAACCAAAAACTAGTAAGCTCAGGTTTGCTTCTATGTTTGCCGTTTTTCAGCTTGCTTTTCGTGCTCTTGTTTGTATTGAGCCAGTGCATTCTCGATCAGGTGTTTTCGGTCTTTATGTTTGCCTTTCCCAACCTGTTGGTCAACCCAGTCAACCAAAGCTTTATCCAAGTTAACCAAAACTGTCCGCTCATCATCCTTCATTTTTTCGCTGATAAGCACCACGTAGCCTTTTTCTATCAGCCAGTGGTGAAACTGCCATGTGGTGAAAAGACAGGCGGCGCTGCATTTTTTTCTTGTCTGCTCATAAGCGGGTGAACCCTCTGAGAGGCAGGTGAGTTCGATTTGAACAGGGCATTTTACGTCTTTGCAGAATTCTCTGCGCTTGTATTCAGCGAATCCTTCAACCGTCATTTTCCTTCGAGCCTAACTCGGCTTTAATCTTAATAAGCCTTGTTTTGAGGAGCTGAAAAACTAAGATGCGCTTTTAAGGCGGAATTTCAATGTGTTATTTTATGCCTAAACTTTACCTTTTAGGCGGAGAAAACGTCACGAAACGAACAGCTTGGGAAGTAAACGAAAAAGCCTTCCGTGACGCGGGTGAACATGCCGTTGTAATGGTGTTTCCTTGGGCAAGGGCATCTTTTGACAGAAAATACGAGAAAAGAAAAATCCTCACCGATTATTTCATCAGCCTCGGCGCAAGAACCGTGGATTTCGTGGGCTACTCTGACCTATCTGAAACAATCTCTCAAAAGATTGCTGCGTCACACTTGGTTTATTTAACTGGAGGATACGTCAACGCTCTGGTTGAACGCCTTAAAAAGAGGCACGTGGATAAGTTGCTTCGAGATTACCATGGCGTCATTGTTGGGAGAAGTGCTGGCGCGTTGGCTCTTTGCAAAAAATGTGTGATAACCTGCCACAGCAACCAAAAAATCAGGTTGGTGGAGGGTCTTGGCTTAGTCAGTCTTTCGCTTAAGGCTCATTATAAACCGCAAAAAGACGACGCTTTGCTACGTCTGTCCAAAGGTGAGAAAATCTATGCTGTTCCATCAAGGTCAGCAATCGTTTACGCCAACGGCGTCTGCTCCGTTATCGGGGAAGCTTACCTTTTTGAAGACGGACAAAAAACACAGGTTACAGCGTTCTGAGTCTGTTGTCAAGCAGGGTTAAAACTTAAAAGCGAACTCGACCAACGTTTATCACGAAGAGGCGGCATCAATGTCGGTTCCTTCCTATAACATAGCTGATGGTTTTGAAGCATCCTACGGTGTTTCTCCGGATGGAAACACAATCGTTGCCGTGAGATTCCACAAACCCCTCAAATTCCGTGAAATCTACGTTGGAACAGGCAGCTTGGCTTTCCGTTGGGTTTCCTCTGGCAAAAGTAGGTCGTGGCAGTTTACTCCTTCGCTTGTAGATCCAACGCCAGCTCCGCACTCGGAAACCTTAGCGGACGACGGAGTAACCCGGACAATCACTGTGAACTTATGCGGCAAGATGTTTCCCGCTTCGGGGCTAGTCGACGTGAGCGTGGACGGCGAAATCGTTGCGCCCGCAATCCACTTCGACGTGCCGCATGCTTATGACCTCTGGGTTTTTCTTTTGCGTTCCCCGTGGTTTCCCCTCAAGATAGCTGTTGAAAAATCGTCGCTTAACATAGCGCATAACATGGCTCAAGCAGCGGCTCAAATTGACAGCATCAATGTAAACGGGGGCGGCGAGCAGATGCTGCGCGGGGATTTGTCAGTTCACGGCGAAGGCTTCCAACGGGTCAGGCTTTCAATGCATAGAAGCACAACAAACTCCTCTCTCGAGGAGCAACTTGGCGAAGTCACCGATGGCATGCAAACCTTCACTTGGAAGCCCGCCATAAGCAGCTTTAACCTCATGTTAGTAACGACTTCGTATGGGCATCTGGGTGCGTTTGTGGATTTCTTGAAGTATATGGGGGCGGCTATTGTTCCCAGCAGCTTTTTTGGTCCCTCCCTCCAAAGCCCCTTTTTGCTTTCTGACGGCTTAAACATGAATTACCGGTTGAAGCTAACTGGGGACAAGCATATTATAGGGCACGAAAAAGACGAAGCAGCGGTTACGCTTAAGCCTTAAGCTTCGGCAACCTGCCGTCGGTACCGAACAGCTAGGGCGACGGCTACGAAAATCAGTATCAGCGTCAATGCGCCTAGGACCGTAAGGGGAATCCTAAAGGCTGGTTGATCCTGGAGAACGTTTGTAGTCGGTAATCCGCCCAAATAAGCTGCTAGGAAAATAACGACGAAGACCGCGCCTACTCCCTCAATAGAGTACAACACCGCGGTTAGGTTCTTGTTTTCTAAAGCCATTTTCTGAACCTTCTTTTGTATGGTTAAGGATTAACGTTAATTTGTATTTAACGTTAACCTTTGTCGGCTTCAAGCTGGCAAGCCATACGGATTTTCAAGTGTGTCTGCGCTTAACCGCAAATGTAATATAGTTTAGAGACCGAGTTTTGATGTGTAATCGGTGAATGCATGGCTTCCCAAAAATTCTTCTCGCCGTTGAAAGCAGGTTTATTCATAGTTGTCTTATCTTATTTTCTGTTTGCCCTGCATGATGCCTTCACGCTTTCTTGGATTGGCGAGTGGAACCGCTTTTTCGTAGGCCATTTTATTTTTGAAGTCTACGCTGAAGACATCATCGGCTTCGTCGGAGCTCTTTTCCGATTTGCAACCGGTATCGTAGCAATAACGGTAATCATTGTCTACTTCGCTAAGAAAGGCATCTCCAAACCCGCAACCTTCAACGCACTTCGACTTGTGGTGATTTTTGAAGGAATCTATTGGGCTCTAGCGTTCCTTCCAACAGCATATTTTGAAAACAAAGACCTGTTCTTCACTGGAACTTTTGGGCATCTTTCCACAACGGCTTTCCTTAACACTTTTGCGATAAATGCTCTGCCTCTTTTGGTTGAATCCATAGTCACCCCAATCCTTCTTTTCATTCTTGCCTACAAACTCAACCCGAACAAGCCTTTGAAGGGCGCGATACGCTGGGGAATGATTACGGGAACGTTTTATGTTTTCTTATTTTGGCTACTTAACACAACCATCTGGATCTCAGTGATAGACGAGCCCGGAAAAGGAACAGCTTACTTAACCTCAACACCCCAATACCTTGTCAGTTTTGTTGTAAGCGCGTTCGGACTGCTGCTTCTGGGAATTTACGCTGCGGGCTTTACTGCAAAATCGAGAAGGGCGCAAACTCTACAAGAACTAAGTCTCAACACAGTCGGCGTCATTATCCTAGCTCTTGGTATGTATTTCCTCTGGAACTATTTAACGTGGATTTTCTTCGGAGGATGGAGCAACTGGTTCGCATGGTTCCTCGGACACAACGAGGACCTCTGGGCTCTGGCGCTTCCGCTGCTTGGACTGCCGCTGCTTTTCGCAGATAAACCTCAGAAAAAAAGCTCTGCCGTTTAGGCCCGTTTTGGGCAACTTTTTTTAAACAGTTCTGCAGCTTACACCTTGATTTGTTATGCCTAAATGTGCCTTCCTTGTAGCTGCTTTATTCCTATTGGCGATGATTACCCTGCTTGGCGCAGCCTTTGCACAGAGCAGTGTGGTCGGCGTTAAAGCAGGCGACTGGATACGCTACTCAGTCAAGGAAACAGGCACCCCTATCTCAGAATATAACATAACTTGGGCAAGCATGAACATCACAAATGTGCAGGGCGAGGTCATAACTGTCAACGTTTTAACCCAGTACGGTAACGGAACTTTGCTTCCTGAAAGCGATATACACCTTAACGTGGCAACAGGTGCAATCGGAGACGGCTTCTTCGTGCCCACCGACCTCAAACCGGGTGACAGATACTCCACTGAATACGAAGGTATCATAAACATGACTACCGTCGAAAAAACCCAGGCTGGCGGTGCAACGCGAGATGTGCTTGTTGGCGTGACAAGCCAGAGTATCTATAACTGGGATACAAAAACTGGGATTATGGTCGCTGCAACCTCAAACTTGCCCGGTTGCGTAATGCATACCACAACCAGTTCAACCAACCTCTGGCTACCCCAGATCCTCGGCTTAAACCAAACCGTATTTTATGCGCTTTTACTTTCTACAATTGGGTTGGCGGCGGTTTTGGCGGGTGCCGTCCTGCTCCTCATTATGCGTAGGAAGAAGCAAATCAACCTTATTGGCTCCAGATAGTTCTTCTTTGTCTACAAGACGCGTATCGTAATTAGAAAATCATGCCAAAGCTTATAGGTAGCTTGCTAAATAGCCAACAATGGAAGAAACCTTGTTGAAACATGGACTAAAACTTTTTCGGTTTTTTGTTTTAGGCTCCGTTTTTGCACTGTTTGTTTTGCTTGCCATCGGTTGCTTTCAAGGCTCCGCGGTTGTCACGTCTGCTCAACCTATGGGTTCAGCAAGTGGCTCTGTAATCATAGCCGACTTCAACGTGCCTGTTGACTCAGGTGCATCTACTTTTATGGCGCGTGTTGTCTCAACCGCGCAGGGTGACCATGCAGCCGCAATAGTCATCGAAATGAATACTCCTGGCGGACTTGTCAGTGACATGCAATCTATTGTTAACTCCATAAAGGCGGCAAATTCAACTGGCATTCCAACTTACACTTTCGTTGTGCCCGACGGCTTTGGGGCTTCCGCCGGCAGCTACATAGCCATGGCTTGTAACAGGATTCTTATGGCTCCCGGCTCGGCTATCGGGCCGAGCACACCTATTGTCGTAGGCGGCACAGCCTTAGAGCAAAATCACACTCAAGCTTTTTTCCTCAGCTACATGCAAGCCTTGGCAGCGGAGTGGGGACGCAACACAACTGCCGTCTACTACATGGTGCAATCTGACGAGGCATTTTCAGCGACTCAAGCAGTAGAGTTCCACGTAGCCGACGGAACAGCAAACTCTCTGTCTAACGCAATTAATGAGCTTGGATTATCTGGTAACCCGCAGACCACGCTTGGCGAAAACTTTTACGAGCAGCTACTCAGCGCCCTAAGCAACACCCTTCTGGACGGCATCCTCTTCCTCATAGGAATCGTTGCAATCGTACTTGACTTCTTCCACCCCACAATCGTGCTCACCATTTTGGGCGTCATCGCAATCGTTGCAGGCTTAGTTGGCGCAGAAGTGGTGGGCGCCTCGCTACTTGGAATAATCATATTAATCGTAGCGGCAGCGCTTATCGTTTTGGAACTCAAGCTTGGCCACGGCTTCGCACTTATGGCAGGAGTCCTTCTCGGCGCTATCGGAATCTACTTCCTCTCATTCAACCTTCAATACTCGCCCTCCCCAATAGGCGACTTAGCAATTCTTGAGCTCAGCCTGATTGTTATATTCGGGGTGCTCGCGGGACTATACATCCGATGGGTTATCGGGCCAATCAGGCGACGCACTAAACTCACAGGCGCCGAAGCCTTAATAGGCAAAACAGGTCTCGCCATCACGGAATTGAAACCAAAGGGAGAAGTCAGGGTCGAAGGGGTGATCTGGCGTGCCCAAGCGTTGTCAGGCGAAATCGAAAAAGGCGAGCGGGTCACAGTTAAAGCAATGAAGGGTCTTGTACTGACAGTTGAAAAATCTCAAGAAGCCGAGAGTCGAACTGCGACAAAATAGCCAAACAGGAATGAAATAGCCAAACCGTCGGCTTTCCACGATTTCGGATAATCTAATATACCTTACTATCAGGTATAATTTTCATTGCTGATGCTCTGATGAACAAGCGCGTTTGGTTGTTGTTTGTTCTTGTTTCCATTGTTCTGTTCCTATCTTGTTTCCCGCCGGCAAGGTCAGCTGCACCAGCCAATCCAAGTATTGATTCTTGGACGATGTTTCTTCATGATTCAAGTCATACTGGCACAGCAGATGACGAAGCATCAGCGAATTCCGCTCAGCTCCTATGGAATGCTACAGTCATGGATTCTGTTGTGTCTTCTCCAGCGGTAGCGGATGGCAACGTCTTTGTAGGCTGCAACGACGGAGCCATTTACTGTCACAACGCCTCCACCGGCAAACTAGTATGGTTCTTCTACCAAAACAAAACCGAAATGATATCTTCCCCAGCCGCAAACAATGGGTACGTCTACGTGGGTAGCAACAACGGGAACCTCTACGCCTTAAACGAAAGCAACGGCGACAAACTTTGGAATTTCACTACGGGCGGATGGGTTGGTTCATCTCCAGCTGTTGCCGACGGCGCGGTCTACTTTGGATCCCGCGACGGGAACATCTACGCTTTGAATGCGAAATCGGGTGCTTTGCTTTGGAGTTTCCAGACGGGCAGCGAAGTTGAATCGTCTCCAGCAATCTCGGACGGTGTGGTCTACTGTGGGTCGGACAACTTTTTTGTCTACGCACTCAACGAATCAACTGGAAAAGAGCTGTGGACGGCGCCAACTGGAACAACCATTTCTTCTCCCAGCCTGAGCAATGGCTATGTGTACGTAGGCTCTTATGACGGCTACGTCTGCTGCCTAAATGCATCTACCGGCACAAAAATCTGGAAATATCAAACAGCTGACTCCGTAGTATCTTCGCCAACCCTCGGATACGGTTTCGTCTTTTTCGGCTCTGAAGACAATAGCGTCTATTGCCTTAACGCTTCAACGGGCAGCAAGGTTTGGAGTTGCCCAACAGGGTACTGGGTCACCTCTTCTCCGGCAGTTGCAGGCGGCAACGTATACGTGGGCTCTGAAGACGACAACATATACTGCCTAAACGCCACAACAGGAGCTAAAGAATGGGTTTACCAAACAGGGAGCTACGTAGAATCTTCTCCAGCCATAGTAAACAATACTCTTTACGTTGGATCCGATGACGCCCACATCTACGCTCTAACTCTATTGAACTCAAGCTCTAGAACACTCCCAGTACAATCCACCTCCTCTTTGCATTCAGCTACGATTATTCTTGATGTTGCAGCGTGTGCGGTTGGCGTTTTGATTGCCTTCTCAGGCTTCATGTTTGTACGCTCAAATAGACGCGCCAAACGTGCCGTTCAACCCGAAGATGCGTCGTGTAAGAAATTGTCTTGGCTGGCAAGGCACGTTGACGCGGTTTGTGTCCTGTTAATTCTGGCTTTTTCAACGCTTTTCTTCGTTAATTTAGGCAGTGGGCATCTCATCGCTGCTGATGAGCAAACGTATTCCCAATGGGCTTTTCACATGATTAAGACAGGTGACTACTTCACGCCCTGGGCTTACGGCAGCCTCTTCTGGGTAGGCAAACCGCCGCTTGTCATGTGGCTTATGTCCCTTTCATATCAGGTCTTCGGGGTAACCAATTTCGCCGCAAGAATCTGGAGCGCAATATTCGGAGTCCTATCCCTGATAGTCATCTACTATTTGGGAAAGAAACTCTACAACCCCTACGTTGGGTTCCTGTCAGCACTTGTGCTAGGCTCATTCGCAACTTTCTACGCGTTTGCAAGACTCGCGATGACCGACATTCCCTTGGTCTTCTTTATCCTGGGCAGCATATACTTCTTTGTTTCAAGCGAAAAAACGGAAAATCACAACTACCGAAACGCAGCCCTAAGCGGATTATTCTTCGGGTTAGCATTGATGACAAAACAGGTGGAAGCCCTGTTGATCCCCATAATTTTGTTCTTTTATCTTTTGGCGACAAGGAAAAGCTTTCGGTTTGTCTTCACGAAAAGCTTTACTCTTTTCTGGGGAGTTGGGCTTCTGCTTTTTTCTCCCTGGTTAATCTACATGGCCATTCGGTTCGGGTCACAGTTCTGGCAATGGTACTTTGTCTACAACGGCATTTCAAGGTCCGTCGGAACCGTAGAAAACCACGTCGGAAGCTACCTCTTCTACTTCAACTACATAGCCCACACCGAAAGCCCATATTTAGTAGCCGCTTTGCCTTTCGCAGCTATCCTCTGCCTCTTCAACAGCGTTTGGAAACGCATCAAAGAGGACACATTGATTTTCTTATGGATCGCAATCGTGCTGTCAATTTTCACTGTGGCCCAGACGAAACTTGAATGGTACATAATCCCCGTTTTTCCAGCTTTCGCAATCGCCATTAGCAGCCTCATTTATCAAGTAGGAAAGAAAGTTTACAATCTGGCAAGGAAAATGGCTTCCCAATTACCATAAGTTTGCCAAAGCAGCTAAAATTTTCTGGTTTTGCGATTGTATAGCACAGTTACCAGCTCAAGCATTGACAATGCCGCAATTGAGTATAGCGGAATCCAATCGTACAAAAACATCTGCGAGACAACGGAGGCATTTAGCTCCGTTGACAAAAACGAGAAGCCCACGCCATTGTAGAGGAAGAATGGCAGATTTGTGGCAGCAAGAAAAGCAGCCGTTCCACCTATGAATTTCCAAAGCGAGCCCCTATTGTACCACAATAGAAGAGGCACCGCAAACAGGGCCACTCTTGGGTCGAACGCTCCGAAAGCGAATAGCAAAGCTGATAGCCACGGTTTTTTTGCATACCCAAAGTAGATGGCACCTACCAGAAGGAAGGTTTGGAGTATGTGGGCATTTACCAGTAGGTACCCGCAGTAATAGCTTGGCGAGAAGGTTTGGACATGCAAGCTAAGCATGCGGTAATGGAAGAAACCCGCGATGGAGTAGCTTGCAGAAGGCGCAACGAGGATGGGGTCAACCAAAACAATCACGGAGGCAGCGATCCCTGCAAAGAGGTTTTTGCCTTTTATTAACATAAAGACAAAGAAAGCCAAAGGCAGCATTAAGAGAAATTGTACTGTGTCAAAAGCGTTAAGTGCGTTCTGGTAGCTTAAGGCGAGGAACGGCGAGAAAATTATCAGAAAAGAAGGCGTGTACTTGAATGGTTGCGCCTGCCCCTGAATCTGGTAATCGCCTGGTTGGACCCTGGCGGAGTAAACTTGGGTTGGATTATGAAGAAGCCGCCATTCACCCATGTAATATGCTGAAAAATCTCGCGCCAGTGTGGCTGATTCAGGCTTAAAAGTTTGAGGATAAGCATAGGCGAAGATACTGAAGTTCAGGAAAACCAATAAGGCAATAACGGATATGATCGCCGTCTTCTTGGATAACACGAGCTTCATTTGCTTCCCCAAGGGCAAGAGCGACGACTCTGTTTATCTCACGATTTATCCTTTGCGGTAAACTCCCCAAACGCCCAGAAACCCAAAGAGAAAGGATAATTGTACAAAAACGTTCAATTTTTTGGTTAAGCTCCAAAAAGCCCTCCGTTAACGCGGGGCCGGCTTCACAGAAAACCTTTAATCGCAGAAAATTTCTGTTCCATCTAAACATTCGAGGAGAAAAATTTGAATTGTCAACATCCCAAGAACTAAACACTATCCCAAACACCGCAAGCAACGAGCAGATTGCACGATTGGAAAAAGCATTGAGGAGGTCTGAACTGCTAACCTACGCAGCGGCAGGTCTCGGAATAGTCCTCCTCGCCGTCATAATTTTGATCTCCCTACTGTAGATTGGGCGAAAGAACAAAACAAATTCGTGGGAAGGTGAAAGTAATGGACGACGCTATTGAACGGACAATTAAGAGAGTGGAGCGGTTAAACAGAATCCTAACGGTTGCCGTTATTGTGGAACTTGTAGTTCTGATACTTTTCATCTAATTTCACAATTCGAGTTTTCCTTGGTAAAGGTAGACTCTATTGACTTCAATATGGGCAAAACATATAGGCAGCAAACGAAAGATGAAATTAATGAGAGCTCTGGACGTAGATAAAAAGTGAATAGAGGATGTTAGAAAAATGGTCTTTGAAAAAGTCGCTGAAACCGGGGAAATATCTCCTGGACAAATGAAAACCGTCAAGTTCGGAACAGAAGAAGTTTTGGTCGCAAATGTGGACGGCGCATTTTACGCACTCGGAAATGTTTGCACCCATGAAGGCGGAAAACTTTCACAGGGAACCCTGAAGAAAACAATAGTCATCTGCCCCAAGCACAAAGCCCAATTTGACATAACAACAGGCAAAGTAGTGTCTGCTCCCAAAATCCTTTTTATGCATCCCAAAATCAACAGCGGGACTCCTTACACGGTAAAAGTTGAAGGAACAGCCATTCTGATAGAGCCAAAATAATTCTCTTCTGCGTTGAAAGTGGAAACGCCAAATCAAAGCAGGAAAAATTGCAAGTGTTCTCTAACAAGTGAATTGGTAGCCCGGGATAGGTTCAAACTCTCGTTCAAACTTTTCTGCGCTACCCTCAATTTGCTAGTTAAAGTGTAGCTTAATGCTATTAAAATGCTATCATAATCGCTATTTTTTGATAGCCTACCCGAGAGTTCGACCATTCTTAAATATCATGTTATGTGCATGTTATAACCCCCGCGAAAACCGAGGTCCCATGGACGTTATTTTCAAAAATGCTATTTAATGCGACGTCTATTTAAGAAAATGGGCTCTTATTGTGACCGCTGGGCCCGAACCCAAAGTCTGGTGGATCCATTTAAGATTATCTTGAAACACCCGCGCTAATTGCTTATTGCGGGTGCTTGACGCATGTATTCCGCATGGTCTATCTGTTTGAGCATAAAATCAGCGACATCTGCGCGGGAAATCCATGTGCCTACTTTGCCATCGCCCACGTGGCCAGCCTTGACTTTTCCAGATTTGGGATCGTTGTTAAGCATTGTCAAGCGCAGGATTGTCCAATCAAGATCAGAGTTGCGCACCGTTTCGGCCGCACTGACTATGTCTTCGTATGCCCCGTGCATCGTGGTCTTTACAAGATTGACCATTGCTCTTGTTCGAAGGGTAGGATTGTCGTTTGGGTCCTTAGCGCTGAGAGTTGAGGTTATGATCAGTCTGCGGACGCCCTGTTTCTTCATGGCTGCAATAATGTTTTGCATCCCTTGCGATATCGGCTTATTTTTTGAGCCTCCACGCGGACCCAATGTGCTAAGCACCGCGTCAGTTCCTTTTATTGCGTTTTCAATCAACGCTTGATCAGACAATTCACCCTGGACAACTGTTAAATGCTCATGGGTAATGTTGAGCTTAGATGGATTGCGTGCATAGGCGACCACTTCGTACCCTGCAGCCAGAGCCTGCTCAACAATTTGCTTACCCGTGCCACCTGTAGCTCCAAAAACAACGATTTTCATTAATATTCCTCTTCCAAACTGCGCTAAAACGACTCGTCGCATAAATCTTTTGCTTAAATCAGTTAGTTACAAAAGTAAATTCCTACACCTTATATAACAAAAGCCTCAAACAACTTTTCAGGTGTCTAAAATGGTTAATTGGGGATCTATGGAAGACGCACCTAAATGGTTTAATAAACCCTGGACTGAGCTTGACTTTCTGTTTTCAGAAGAAGAAGAGCTTGAGGTAGAACGGTATTGTCAGAAAATCAAACAGAATATAGAAAAGGATAAGATGACGCCTTGGGAACGCTGGGACGCTATGGTCGGAGGCCGAGATGTTGACATTGTCCATGTGCAAATTCATCCTGAAACAACTTACTCAATCAAGGCGCTTGATGGTTTCGCGGATGCTGTAAAGCCCATAGACTCTTTTAAACATCCTAAATTGTTTTTGAAAGCCCACTTAGCAAGCATCGCGAAATTCGGTTCATTTGTTCCTCAAATTTACAGTTACAGTTATGGTGAGTCTGAGTGGGGTGGCAAAGCAAAATATCTGGAGCGGGCTCATCCCGTTATGATCGAATCTGGAGTTAAAACTCTTGAAGACGCAGACAGGTTAGAGGTCCCCGACCCCAGAAAAGACGGCGCCTATCCAGGTATGCTTTGGATGATACATCAAATGAAGGAGGCTTTCAAGAAATACGGACTTGGCAACGTGGTGCCAGTTGGTGCTTCTGTGTGTACCCCAGCGGAATGGATTGTTGCTGAATCTGTACGAGGACTCAAAGCTGGCTTCCTTGACCCAATCAAAAACATTCCCATGTGGCAGAAACTGATCAGAAAGACAACTGACTTCGAAATATCGTACGCAAAAGCACTTAGAGAAGCGGGAGCAGACATTGTATGGTGTTGCCAGCATCATTCGGCTTGGCCTCCAAGCGTGTTCAAAGAACAAATTGCTCCCTTCGCCGCTGAATTAGCTAAACGTGGTCCCTTGGACGGATGGATTTACGCAGCGAATCAAGAGACCCACGTGCAGATCATGGCTGACGCAGGCGGATATGACTCTTGCAAATTCTTGGAGTTCACTACGGACACCGATGTGGAATTCTGCAGGAAATTCACGAAGGGGTTGGACAAAGCGTATATTTGCTGTGAGCCCGACAAAGCGGTTTTGACAGACTTGCCGAATATAGAAGCGACGGTCAAGCAACACATTAAGATTGGCACTTCAACTCCGGGCGTCGGATTCGGCATGGCTGTCGGTGCGATAGATTATTGGACTCCTCCTCAGAACGTAGAAGCCTTCGTGAAAGACGTGAAGCAATTTGGGAAATACCCCATAAACCTGTAGGAAGCTAAAAATGGAGATACGGAGGAAAAAAATTGACTACCAAGGAAGAAATTTTTGAGCTGCTCAAGCAGGCAGTGATCGACGAAAACGAGACTTTGGCATGCGAGTTGACGCATAAGGCGCTGGATATGAAGATCGCTCCATACGATATTCTCATGAAAGGTTTACATCCAGGGTTAAATATTGCAGGAGATAAGTACGCTAAGAATGAGTTTTTCCTAACAGACCTTATACTTGTGGGAGACGTAACCAAAGCCGTAATGGACATTGTTCAGCCACTCCTGAAAGCTGATAGAGCAACTGTCGCCGGAAAAGTTGTCATAGGCACCGTCGAAGGAGACCTTCATGACATCGGCAAAAACATCGTCATAGCAATGTTATGCGGAGCAGGGTTTGAAGTGACTGACATAGGCATTGACCAGCCTGCAAAAAATTTTGTCGACAAAGCTATAGAGTTGAAGGCTGACATTATCGGTGCCTCAGCTATTCTTGGCGCTACAAAATTTCGAGTGAAGGACATTGATGACGAGCTGAAGAAAGCAGGCATCAGAGAGAAAACTGGGCTTATTTGTGGGGGCTGGGGATTCACAGAAGATGTGGCAAAGGGTTTTGGAGCGGATACCTCTGGTGAGGATGCTATGGATGCTCTGAGGAAAACAGAGGCTTTGATGAGGAAATTGAAAGAAAAATAGATTTGCAAGACCTTACCGCTGTTTCCAGTTCATGCACCCATAAACCATTTCTTTGGAATTCAAAAGATTTCTTGGTACTTCTGTTATTTTTGGGGAAAAATTGGTACTAGTTAATCATATATAGATAGAGCACCCAAAGCATCTACACACTTGAAGATGGTCGTGAATAACATTTCAGCAAAAAGACCTCTTGTCCCATATGCAAGTGGTCCACTATTGGGAAAAAACTCGCAAGACAAAGACAAAGCATTAAATGAGCTTCATGAATGGGGCTTCGATGAACAAGAAGCGAGAATGTACCTTTTCTTGTTGAAGGCAGGTCCCCAGAAAGCAAGGGAAATATGCCAAGTGATGAACGTAAACAAAGTTCAAGTCTACCGACACTTGAAAAACCTGCAAAGCAGAGGCATCGTCGAATCTTCGATTGAAACACCTGCGTATTTTTCAGCTAACTCAATTGAAAGAGTGGCGGATTCAATAGTTGAGTCCAAAAGGGCAGACGTCTTGATGCTGGAGAACAGTCGGCAAAACTTGCTGAACACTTTGAAAACGATTAAGTCTCCAGAAATCCCCCTTATGACGGAAAGCTTTGATGTTGTAGAAGATTCAAACCGCATTTACTCAAAAGCAAAGGAATCCATCAAAAACGCAAAAAGTGAGCTCGAAACTTTCACTGAAGATTGGTCAAACGCTCCCGACGTGAAAGAAAACATCCGGCTAACGAAGATTAACGCTAATCGTGGAGTTAAACACAGAATTCTCAGCATAGTTTCCGAGGAAAACAGGTCCTATCTCCGCGCCCTTTACAGGGGATTAAGTAGCACAAAGAACGTTGAGTTTCGGTGCGCAAATTTGGATTCAAGCGTTTTTCCAAGCTTCGTGCTAAGAGACAGGGAAGAACTCATCATGATAATCTCAAAAGACCCGCGTGGACACAAGCGAAGAGCTATGTTAACCAACAACAAGGAACTTGTTAATGCATTCTGTATCCTCTTCGATTCAGTCTGGAGGGAATCAAAAAATCTGGATACAACAGACTGAAATTGCATTGGTCAACTAGAACGCAATTATTGGGATTGCTAAGGTCGTGGCTTCTTGAGTCAGTTACAAATGTTCCAAACTAGAACTTAACTACTAAGAGAAGCAAAACAAGCAACATCTAAACTAAAGGCTAGGTTTGAGGTGGAAAAGAATGGCTCAAAACAAAGAACAGATGGCTGATGAAGTCATGAAAACCATGGTGCAAAAACTCAACGAAAACAAAAGCCTGACATCTGGCTGGGGTAAGATGGTCCAGCAAGTTTTCACCGACATTGGCGTCGGTTACAGATTGAAATTTGCGATGGATGGAACCGTGACAAGTGAAAAGGTTCCAGCGTCACAAATTAACTTGAAAGACGGGGCAGCTACGGTGACTGCCGATAATGTGGAAACCATGAGCGGCTTTCTCGATGGATCAGTCAACCCTATGGAAGCAATGGGAAACAACTTGATAAAAATTCACGGAGACATTGCGGCGCTGTTTAAGTTGTTGCCAGCGATCGGTTAGCATCACAAAGAAGCAACTTAACTCGGACAATTCAGGACTCATGTGACATTAACAAATGCGAGTGTTAAGGAAAATTTGTCAGAAAAAGTAGAGGGGTGAAAACTCGTGAAGAGAATAGATACCCCAACGCCATCTTATCAATGTGAAAAGTGCGGAAACACGTACCAAACCATGGAAAGTGCCAACTTTTGCGAAAGCAACCCGATTTCTCAGTTCAAATACGAAATCGGCGACCAGGTTTCTGTGGAATTCACCTCGCACCTAACTCAGAAGCACGTAAGGTTTTGCGGAGTCGTGGAAGCCAAATGGGTAAAGGGTCTACCGAAAGATAACGGGCTCCCACACGAAAACATGTACAAAATACGCAGCGCTGACATGGAAAAAGGTCTGATTTTGGTGCGACCTGAAAAACAGATACTTGCAAAACTGTGATCAAGAAAAGTGAAGGCCTGGATTGTCAGTTAAACAGAATCAGGTAACATGGATGGAAAAAGGAATTGAAATTTGTTTTCAGCCAGAAGGCAAGAGAATAACTTTCAAGCCAAGCGTAACCGTGCTTGAAGCCGCAAAAGAGGCTGGAGTTGATATAAGATCCGAATGCGGAGGCGTAGGCTCCTGCGGCAAATGCCGCGTAATTATCACAAACCCCGCCATGGTCAACCGCGCAACCGCTGCGGAACGGAAGCATCTTTCATCATCTGAATTGACGAGTGGACTCAGACTTGCCTGTTGCGCGAGCGTGCAGGGCAACCTTGTGGTGACAGTGCCTTCTGAAAGCAGAACAGGGAAAAGAAAAATCCAGCTTCAAGGGGCAGAGCAACCTGTAAAAATTGACCTTGCCGTAAAAAAGGTATATCTGGAATTGTCAAAGCCCACAATCATCGATGTAAAGCCCGACTTTGAGAGGCTTCTTGAATCGCTGCATAAACGAGGATTTGCCGATTTGGCGATTGACTACGAGCTGCTTAAAACGTTACCTAATGTTTTGAGAGCGGCAGAATGGAAAGTTACGGCGACTGTTTGGAATGACGAGAAAATAATTTCGCTTGAACCCGGCGATTCGGAGAAGAGCAAATTCGGCTTTTCAGTTGACATTGGTACATCAAAAATAGTGGGGCACCTCGTGGACCTAACCTCAGGAGAAACAATCGCGGTTAGATCAGCGGAAAACCCTCAGTTACCCCGCGGAGAAGATGTAATCACCAGAATAACGTATGCCCAAGCCAGCGACGAAAACTTGAAAGAACTCCAACAAGCGCTGATCAAAACAATCAACTCCTTAATTGCTGATGCGTGCTCGGAAAGCCACGTCGACACGTGGGAAGTCTACGAGGTTACGATCGTCGGGAACACAGCGATGCATCACTTCTTCTTGGGAATTCAACCCAAAAACCTTCTTTTTGCACCTTACGTGCCAGCGATAAAAGAAGCGGTAAACGTTAAAGTTGCATCTTTGAGAATCGACACTAATCTGTTAGGAAATGTTCATGTCTTGCCCAATATTGCTGGCTTCGTCGGGGCAGATGCTGTCGCAGACGTTTTGGCAACAGGTATGCATAAAATGGACGAAATGTGCCTTCTTATCGACGTCGGAACGAACGGTGAAGTTTTTGTAGGGAACAAGCAGAACATTGTTGCTTGCTCTTGCGCTGCCGGCCCAGCTTTTGAAGGCACGCACATCGAGTATGGGATGAAAGCATGGACCGGAGCCATTGAAAGAATAAAAATCGACCCTGCAACGCTGGAGGTAGAATTCGCGACCATAGATGGCGGAAAACCCGTCGGGATATGCGGTTCAGGAGTCGTCGACGCCGTTGCCGAAATGTTCCGATGCGGAGTAATTAATCAGCGCGGAGATTTCAACAAGAATCTTGAAGCAAAACGCGTTCGCATGGTTAACGGGGAAAAGAAATTTGTCATTGCCTGGAAAAACGAGACCAGCTTGGGGAGTGACATAACAATCAGCCGAAGAGACATACAAGAGATACAGCTGGCGAAGGCAGCGCTGCACACGGGTGCCGCAGTTCTCATGAATAAAATGCTCGTAGCTGAAGTCGAAATTGAACGAGCGTACATCGCGGGAGCCTTCGGAAAATACCTAAATCCTGAAAGCGCCAAACTCACCGGCTTGATTCCCGACGTGGCAACCGAGAAAATCGAGTTTGTCGGCAACACAGCTGTTTCAGGCGCAAAAATGGCTCTATTGTCAAGGCAAGCGAGAAAGGAAGCTCAAGAGATTTCGGCTGGTGTTAACTACGTAGAGCTTATGACTGCCCCTGGCTTCCGTAAAGAATTCTTGGATTCCGTGTTTCTTCCGCATCGGAACATAGAAAAGTATCCCAGTGTTCAAAAACGGTTGCAGCGAATGAAGATTTTGTAGAAGGAGATTATTTGTGACTGAAAGAATAAGTTATGAACCAAAATATCATATTGCGGGCGTCTGCCAAGTCGTTTGCGTCAAGCAGCTAACTCCAAGGGTTAAGCGAATCACTTTCCACGGTGCAGTATTGGAGGGCTTGAAGGGTAACTGGCGACCCGAGATGCTCATCCGCCTCTATTTCCCAGCAAAGGGTCACTTCAACCCCCCAGAACCTTTCCTAACGCCCGACGGTCAAGTTGAATACAGAACCACAGCCGAAACGGAGGTTAGTTCTTTCAGCGCGTTCTCTGAGGATCCGCTTGTCCGAGCTTTCACTGCACGCAGATTCAATCCAGATGCGTTTGAACTCACCGTCGACTTCACCTTGCACAACGTCCCTGGGCTTGCCAGCGATTGGGCTCGCAACGCAAAAACGGGGGATCGCCTAGGCATAGTTGAATTCTCTCTTCCATCAGGCCATAACCCGTTAACCGCTCATAAAGCAGACGTGTACGTGCTCTGCGCAGATGAGTCGTCACTTTCCAGCGCACAAACTGACCTTGAAGCCTTAGAGTCAGGAGCAAAAGCAATTGCCTTCGTTGAGGTCGCTGATGAGCTTGAAGAACAGCACATCGACACCAAAGCTGACCTCACGATGACGTGGCTGCATCGGGGCGACGCAGAACCAGGCACAAGTGGCCTGCTACTGAAAGCGATAAAAGAGCTCCCCTGGCCAAATGGGAAGGTCTTCGTGTGGGCGTGCGGCGAGATGAAAACGGTTACGGAAATACGATTGTTTCTCATGCAGGAGCGTGGTCTCCAAAAAAGCGACTTCAAATGTCAAGCTTACTGGCGGCGAGGAAAAACCGAGGTAGAACGTATGGCGCGCATGACCGAGTTGTCGCTGGCGGCTGCCGAATCCAACCCAGACGCCTTTAAAGAGTCATTTGAAAACATCGGCATGGACATCGTTGACCCAACACTGTTCGGGGAACAAGAAAAGACTGAAACCGTTAAAAATGAACCTGAAATAGAAGCTGAAACCCATCGCACCAGCTCTGAAGCAAGCAAAGTCTCGGCTATTTCCGAGACATGGAACATCACGATGAAGACGCCTCTAGGAACCCAAAAGGCAACACTTTACGCCTCCATTGACAGTGACAAGCTCACGGGCAAAATGGACAGCCGCGCGGGCCACAGCGATATCGCAGATGGAACGATTAACGGCAACACATACACGTGGAAAGCCTCAATAAGGTTTCCACGACGCATAACCTTTGAATTCAGCGCAAAAGTAGACGGAAACATAATGATGGGCACGGTGAAGCTGGGACCGCTGGGTCAAGCAACCTTCACAGGCATAAAGAAATAGCCTAAAAGCAATTTTTTGTCCGAACAAGGATTCCTCGATGCTCTGAGCACGACATTCCCCTAAAAGATTTTGTAGAGGGGATGGTTCTGCGTTTTTGTTGTGGTGCCTAGTCTTTTTGCTGCGTAGGCTATGATCGCATCAGTCATGGCGCAAGCCGGAAAAGCAGACTCGGCAAATTCAATTGGACCATGCAGAGCAAAGTTTGCCCCTGACATTTGAGTGACGACAACGGAGCTGCCTAAACAGACATTGTAGGCTGCTGGTCCGAACTCGCCTTTCTTTATCCTTTTCCAACTGGTCACCGCGTTCGCGGGTGCACAACCTGTGGGTACCCCAAACTCTTTTTTGACAAGGTATACTGCCCTGGCTGCCATGCCTATGCTGGGGACATCAAGAACACCCGTGTCTACGAGAACATTTTTGATGCCTGCAACTTCAGCCGCTTGCATTAGCCCTCTCTGTCCTGAATAACCATTAAGGATGCTTACTCTTCCCTCTGCCAGAGGTTTCTTTGGGTCAAAAGCCATAACAATTGCGTTTTCCACCTTGAAGTCTCTTAGAGATGTTAGTTCTAGGTCTGTAGCGTGGTAATCAATCGAATTGTAAATGGCTCTACCCAGGAGACCTATTTCCTTTGTGTGTTTCATCGCTGGTATTCTAACTTGTTCTGAAGGGCCGTCAACCAAAAAAGGTGATTGCGTTAAATCGGAAACAAAATCTACATACTTAACAAGCGCTTCCGAGGTATTCCCCACGATATCGAGGAAAAATGGGTTTCCAGTTTTACCTGATAATTCCATTAATCTGTTGATTAGAATTTCCGCTTGTTTTTTGTCAAATTCACCCTTGATTGGGTCTCTTACAATTTTATGCCCGTCATAGAATATGCTGGGAACGAGAACTGTTGGGTACTCGCCCGGTTGTCCGCCCACTTTTACTCCCGCAATGTCGAAGACACTCTGTTCTTTTTCGAACTTGAACACTTTGCATCTTACCTCTCGGCTAATGCGTTGTTTCGCAGGCCACTAATAAGATGTAGTTAATTTCAAAAGCAACAAACCACCAACTGCCAACGTTTACGCGATGGATTCATGCACATCTTCACTAAAGTCATAGTGGTTTATGTTCGGTAAGTTACAAATGTTCCAAACCAGATTTTAACTACTTGTTCAAGCCAAAGTAAAAAACACTTAAGAGAGCGTGACAAAGGAAAACATGTTTCCTCTATTCGCAATCATAATGCTGGCGATCAGTGCAATTATGATGTTCTCGGGTGTCGCTGCGATAAGATTCGGATCCAAAAGAATGCAGTTTTTCATGAAAATCATGAAAGCAGTCATGGCTTTAGACATTATAATCGCCGTAGTTAGCATAATAGCTTTAATTGTCTATTTCATCTAACGCATTCTTTGGCTTACGATTCATAGCCTTTTTTCATATTCTTAAACTGTTCGTTTAGCGTGCACTAATTGTGAAAAGATTCTGAGTGTAAGCTGGACCGGGTTCATTCCCGCACGAGGGTGAGCCGTAACAACTGGTTCGTTGAGTATTGTTATGCTGGCACTTGCACACCTATCGATTTGATGGTGAATTGCGATAGTGTTGTAGTCAAAATACAGTTAATTTAATAGCGTTTTGAGGTTAAAATGTAGCCCGGGATAGGTTCAAACTCTCGTTCAAACATTTTTGAGCTACTATCTAGTTGCTATTAGGTTGTAGCTTAAATTCTATTAAAATGATAGCTTTTTCACTACTTTTTGATAGCGCACCCGAGAGTTCGACAATTTTTAAAGCTCATGTTATGCACATAGTATAGCGTGCAAGAAAACCGAAAACATAAGGCGTTATTTTGGGAAACCCGCTGTTGTGATGGATGGAAGCGATGGAATTATCATGGGTTCAATGTAGAAGACGATGAACATGAGCCCAACGAGAAGCACTAATAATCTATTGCGGTAATGGGCGTCGTAGATCTGTGCTTTTTCTGTTTGCTGTCCTTGCAATTTTATCATCCTGAGGGAATAACAAATAAGCCAAATTGTTAATTAGGGTTGTAGCGCACTAGTTCGCCTATAATGTCAGAAAATATGTGAGATTGCCATGCGCAGGCTTATCATTGAGTTTTCAGGAAAAGAACTACAAAAAGTCTTTGAGAAGGTCAAGTCTTTAGAAATGGTAAATATTCTCAAGATGGCTCCAGGCGATTTGGCCGCAATAATGAAGGTTGAATTCACAGATCCATCTGTAAAGATTGAAGAACTCTTTCCAGCCCACATCGGAAAGGTTGAAGCTGAGCTTTTGTATCAGGAAGGAGAAATAGGTACTTATTTTATCAAAGCCAAGACAAAACAGAAATTTACTGAAAAAGAGCAAAGCGAGTTAGGTGATTTCCCCTATATTTCTACGCCTTTTGAATTTAAAGATGGAAAAGTAAAGCATATTTTCATCGGCGATTCAAAGCAGATAAAGAAATATCTTGAGAATCTTGAAAAATCGCCGGTCCATTATAAAGTGATTTCAATTATGGATGCTAGGTTTCCGCCGCGTTCACCGTTAGCCCGCTTAACTGCAAAACAGCGTGAGGTTCTCCTTAGTGCGTATAAGCTTGGGTATTATGACTTGCCCAGAAGGACAGGCTCTGAAGAGTTGGCTAAGAAGTTCGGCCTGGTTAAGTCAACCTTAGTTGCGCATCGGAGAAAGGCTGAACGGCGACTGCTTAAAGAGATGCTGAGCGAGTTCTGAGCGCAAAATTGGGCTGTTTGAGTTAATGTCCATTCCAATGGCGACGTAATATAGTCAGCCATGGCAGCACCAACTTCGAAAGCAAAATTGATTTTTATAGACGTTTGCCAGTTCAGGAGAAACAAACCTGAAAGAAATAGACGCACCAGTGCGCGCGCTCCTTTTAATTTAAGGAGGTAAACTAGTGAGTGGGAAGAACATAATCCTCTCGGATTCCCGTGATAATAAGGAGCAATAAAATTGAAAGTCATCGGATTTATCGCAAGTCCACATAAAGAAGGCAATACCGCCTGGATAGTGAACAAAATACTTGAAGGTGCGAAAGAACAGGGCGCCCAAACTCAAGCCTATTATTTCAGCGATCTTGATATCAAACCCTGTCAGGGTTGTTTAGGCTGCCACAAGGGCGATAAAGGTTGTGTTATCAACGACGAAATGCAGAAACTTTATGCCGCGATTGAGCATGCCGACGCTATTGTTTTGGGCTCGCCGATTTACATGGGGCAGATGAGTGCCCAAGCGAAGATACTCACCGACAGGTTGTTTGCGGTAATCTCTCCGCGATTCTCCCCGCATTTCAAAGAAAAAGCCGTGAAAAAAAAGCTAATCCTTACCTTTAATCAGGGTAATCCTGATTCCAGCATGTTCCAGTCATATATTGATTATACGAAACACACGTTTCAGCTGCTAGAATTTGACGTTAAAGAGGTACCTGTCATTACAAGTATGCGAAATGGACCGGCGCATGAAAGAAAAGACCTGGACACTGCATTGAAGGCTGTCGGTTCATCGTTGGTTTCGGAATTTCTGAACCATTCCCGGAATAATAAAGTGGAAAGCAGTTAAGAACAATCGATTAGTCGATATATCAGAGCAAATTGGCAGAAAATAAGGCTACGCTCAAAAGAATAGGCGTACCAACAACGGCTGGTGAGTTAGACGTAATAGATATTGACTAATTTAGGCGTTGGAATTATCACCAAAGATAAGGCCAGAACGCTACACAAACCTTCAAAGCTAAATCTTAATTTTGAAGATTGTGAAAAAATTGGCTAGGGCAACGGGCGTAATCAATTGAGTTAAGTGGGTCATGGCAGCGCCAACTAAGAGGACACTTCTGTTATCTCCCCGTCTAAATTCTGAATCTTGCAAAGAAAATCTTTTATGGATATTTTCAGAGTATTCAAACCCAAAACTAGTTGAGTCTCTATGGTTCCAGACGCAATTAATGGTGAGGCTGTTCAGTTCGCCCACAGAATTTTCCAAACGTTCTCCGCTTACAAACTTGTTCGCTTTTTGATATTCGAGAGTTTGAAAGATGACCTGACTAGGGTAGAATGTAGCCCGGGAGAGATTCGAACTCTCGTCGGAGGGTCCAAAGCCCTCTATGCTTGACCACTACACCACCGGGCTGCTGACTCTTTTTGTTTAGTGCTACCGTCTAAGGACGATTTTTTTCCTAATAAGCGTTCTTGCAATTCCAAAGAATACATGCATCGAATCCGATGGTTAGCTGTTAGCCGACTAATTTCTTCAGCCCTGGTACCTTTTTCAACCCGACAATTATTCCAAGGCTGACAAACAGGACGATGACTGTGTTGAGTGGAACACCGACTACGGAGTTGATTGTGTTGCCGTTAATGGCGAAGCCCAAATAGCCTTTCTGAATGGTTTCAAGCACCATCACGTGGAATAGATAAAGCGCCAACGTGTTAGCGCTAATCAGCCTAAGCAGCTTTCTTCCCTTTGATTCACAGGGCGATTCTGCGCATATTTCTTTAGGTTTAAAATAGTTTTCCGTGGCAGATGGCACCGCGAAGGCTTGAGTCGAAGGTGGGGACTGAACTACAATTAGTAGGAGAAACAGCGAGGCGGCTGCAAAAATCAACGTTGGACTAAGATATCCTTGGAAGAAATACATTTCCGTGCCGCCCACCGTAGCCGCTATGACGTAGGTTCCGATTGCCGTCAATGTAACTCCGACGGCTGTGTAAAGGGCAAGTTTTGATCGGCTAATTTGAACAGTCAGCAGATAGGCGCCTAAGATAAAGTATCCAACGTACCCAGTAATCGTCAGAACGTTGGTATCCAAATGTAATGAGGTAACCAGGGCGATCGTTGGCACGATTGCGGCGCCAAGGAACCACAGAATCAAAATGTATTTGATTAGGTCCCGGCTTGCATGCGCCATGACCACGCGTAAGATTGGTGTGATTAGGTAAAGTCCCAAGAGTAGGTAGAGGTACCAAAACTGGTAGTAAGGTCCCGTCAATACGCCTTGAATAATGCTGTTTGTGGTTATTGGTTGGTTGTTAATTTTATTTACGACAAGGAAGTCCCAAGCAAAGTAGATGGCGCCCCAAAAAATGAAGGGCAACCCAATTCGAGCAACTCTCTTCTTAAAGAATACTCCGATGGGCTCGGTGAGTTTACTTGGTTGAAGCAGAAGGGCACCTGTCAAAAGCAGGAAAAGTGGCACTCCCAGCCGCCCGATGCTCTGGTAAACGGTTACCGTATTCCATCGGACTATTTCAAACCAACTCATCTGCTGGCTGGTTAAGTCGTTGGCAGAGTGGAGAAGAATGACTCCTACAATCGCCACTGTCCGAATAACGTCCACTGGAACGGAAAAGCCCCTCTCCTTAGACAAATTTTCCACTTTCTGCCCTAAATGTATCCGTTTATGAGCGATTTAACCTAAATAAGGGTTAAGCTAAGAAAGCTTATTTCGACGAGGAAAATGTCTTGAGGTGTTTTTTGGAGAAAACTTATATTCAAGGTTGGATAATCCAGCCAGCTAGAGGGGTAATGAACAATCAACCACAAAAAACTCACAATCCTACTGGCCCTTCTGTGTTTATCGACGTTCTCTGCTCTTGGACCAAAAATTAATGCCCAACAGTCTTCCGTTGACTGGTCCCCCACATTCCACCACGATCTTTCACACGCCGGGTACTCCACTTCAACTATGCCACTGACAAACAAGACACTTTGGATCTTCCCGACCGAAAACTCACTTGAGTATCTTTCGCCTGCAGTTTTGAATGGTGTCGTATACGTCGGTTCAGATGACGACTATGTTTATGCCATAAACGCTGCGACTGGTGCCAAAATCTGGAGTTACGCGACGGGCAGCGCAGTGGAGGATTCTCCCGCGGTCGCCAACGGCGTCGTTTACATAGGCTCCGACGACAATTATATTTACGCCTTGAACGCTTCCACCGGCAGCAAATTGTGGAGCTTTGGAACAGGCGGTGAAGTGTATTCCTCACCCACCGTTGATGATGGAGTGGTTTATGTGGGCTCAAATGACTTCAACGTTTATGCGCTGAACGCGTTGACTGGCGAAAAGATATGGAGTTACGGGACAGGAAACTACGTGTATTCTTCCCCTGCCGTCGTAGATGGCGTGGTCTACGTTGACTCTTACGTCGACGTTTATGCCCTGAGTGCTTCAACTGGTGACAAGATTTGGAGCTACGCGACTGGCGGCGTCATAGAATCTTCTCCCGCGGTCGCCAACGGCTTAGTCTACATTGGCTCCGACGACGACAACGTTTATGCTTTGAACGCTGCAAGCGGGACCAAAATGTGGAACTTCTCAACTGGCAATATCGTGGATTCTTCTCCGTTTGTGGCCAACGGCGTGGTTTGCTTTAGTTCAGAGGACGGTAATGTTTATGCTTTGAACGCGGCCACGGGAGGCAAGATTTGGAGTTTCGCGACCGATAGTGCCGTGGAGTCTTCTCCGTCGATTGTCAACGGCGTAGTTTACGTGGGCTCAGACGACAACAACGTATATGCCTTCGGCTCAATTACAGCTCCGCAACCCTCGCCCCAGATGCCTTCTCCGACACCTTCAGCGACCTCCGCTTCCCAAAAACCTTTGACCTCTGCAATCAGTGCAGATTCCCTTTTCATTATCGTTGGCATCGTCGTGCTAGTGATCGTAGTCTTAGTTGTTGGGCTTCGTTTCAGAGGAAATCGCAGCAAAAAGGATTGATCCAACCCGAAAAAAACAATATGAGATGGCGCAGTCCAATAGCTTTTTGTGCGATAAAGCAATAATATACCGGAAGAATAGAGCGGGTTAAAGGCAAAGCATGAGTCGCAAAGTTAAGCTGTTGACGCTTTTGATTGCTGTTTTAGTGGTTTTGTTAAGTGTAGAAACATACGCTTGGCAAACAGCTGGAAACAATGCTCAAGCCAAATTCATTCGGGTTGCATGCGTCGGCGACAGCATAACCTGTGGAACCTCCTATCCAGATGACCTGTGGCTGATGCTGGGCGAAAAGTATGTTGTTGGCAACTTCGGCAACAACGGAGCCACGGTTTTCCTAAATTCAAGCAACCCCTACATGTACACACCTGCCTTCAAGGTTGCCAAAGCCTTTGCTCCCCAAATAGTAATCATCATGCTTGGAACCAATGATGCGGACCCGAAACTTAACGAGTCTAACGCCGTTTTTGTCAGCGATTATGTTTGGCTGGTTTCGCAGTTCCAGGAGCTGGCGAGCAAACCGAAAGTTTGGATAGTGACGCCGCCGCCGATTTTTAACAATACTGTGGGTTTAAGCGGAGCGTTCCTTGCGCAAAAAATCATTCCGGATATAGATCAGGTGGCAACGGCGACTGGCGTGTCGGTGATTAACGTTTATGCTCCTTTGGTGGGTCATTCAGCGTATTTTCTTGACGGCGTTCATCCGGACATTAATGGCTCGTTGGCTGTTGCGACTGTGGTTCATGGTGCATTGAATTTGCAGGGGTAATTCGTGCCCAAAACCTTTTCTTAGTGTGTCATTCATGTTTAATTGCGTTAAGAAAGACGCTTGATTAAACAGTTTTTTACGTTTTTTTCCATAGTGGGATTGAATTGTGGTGATATAATCTAAATCATTATGTGCAATAGATTTATTAAGACCACAAAGCTTAAATAGGAAAACGTTGAATCTGCTTGTTTGCACGGGCCGACTGTACTTCTTCTAGCCCAAAATTGGAGAAAATTGGACTATAGGGACGGCTCTATGTGTATCAAAATGAGGTAGAGAAGATTGAGTAAAAAAGAAGTCCGAACACAACAGCGCTTAGCTGACAAGTGTCCAGAATGTGGAAGCGAAAATCTAGTTCACGATTATGACACGGGTGAAACAGTATGCGGCGATTGTGGATTGGTTCTGTACGAGCAAATGATGGATAAAGGTCCAGAATGGCGCGCGTTCACGCAAGAGGAAAAGGCGTCAAGAAGCCGTGTTGGAGTACCCACATCCTACTCGGTTCACGACAAAGGATTATCCACTGCAATCAGCCAAGTTGACCGAGATGCATTTGGAAGAAAACTGCCCCTTTCCACAAGGCTGCAGATGTGGCGTTTAAGGAAATGGCAAATTCGAAGCCGGGTCCACTCATCAATAGACCGGAACCTCGCTCAAGCCATGGCCGAACTCGACAGGCTCTCAGACAAAGTCTACATTCCACCGCCAATCAAAGAAAAAGCCGCCGTGGTTTACCGCAAAGCATTAGACAAAGGCTTAGTGCGGGGCAGATCAATCGCTGCGATTGCTGCTGCTGCGCTTTATGCTGCTTGCCGTGGAAGCGGAACTCCTCGTACATTGCGGGAAATCGCTGAAGCCAGTCTCGTTGACAAGAAGGACGTTGCAAGATGCTACAGGCTGCTGCTTCGAGAGCTTGACGTTCACATGCCGATTGCTGACCCACTGACTTACGTATCGAAGATTGCTGAAAAAACTGGGATTTCAGGCAAAACTCAGGGTGCAGCCATCCAGATTCTAAGAGATGCGAGGCGCAAACGTGCTGCAGCTGGAAAAGACCCGATGGGACTAGCTGCTGCTGCCCTCTACATTGCTTGCCTGCAGAACAACGAGAAAAAAACCCAGAAAGACATTGCAGAAGCCGCCGGAGTAACCGAAGTCACCGTACGTAACCGCTACAAGACACTCAAGAAACAACTGAACCTAGAATTACCAGACTAAAAGACGCTTTCCTTTTTCAGTTAAGCGTCAGATTCTTCTTTTTCTTTTTCGTCTTTTGAATCCTTTTCTTCTTCAAGCTCCATAACAATGGTTCCAACGTAACCGCATTCTTCACAGTAGTATTGTTTAGGTGCTAATCCACCGATTGTTAAGCCTGTTGCGAGTTTTATTTTTGGGCTGCAGCATTTTGGGCAAAAAATCTTTGTGGGTTTTCGATGCTTTATTGATTTGAACACTTCGCGAACGTCATCTAACTTTTTCATTCTTTGCGCCTTACGTTATGACCCTGCGTTTACTGCACTTCAATGTTTTCCTGTGGATAACCCAGTTTCAACAAGAAATCGCGTATTCTGTCTCTGTGATCTCCCTGCAACATAATTTGACCGTTCTTGCTTGTTCCACCGCATGCGCAATAAGTTTTGAGTTTTTGAGCAACACTTGCCAAATTGATGTTTTTGTCTTCCATGCCGTCGATGACGGTGGTTGGCCTTCCAAATTTCCTTGTTTCAAGCCTAACGCGTATTCGTTGTTGTTCTTTCTCTATTTCCCCACAAACGCATAAGTCCTTAGGAAGCCCGCATGTTGTACAAACTTCAGCCATGAAACTCAACAGTCATTAGCAAACTGAAATATATAAAAGTTTCAAGAAAAAAAGACGGTTGCTGCTCGCCGCGGAGACATCAATTTCATTTTTTCAGGGGTTAAAACTTGCCATTTTCTTCGCCAATTCAGCGATTTGACCCTCAAACTTGACCCTCATCTTCGTAAATCGCATAGCTGCTGAGGGATGAATAGCTTCTATGTACTCAATTCCCTCGACCCTCGGAGTTTCCTTTGCTGATGCGCCTAGCAGGACAATTATTTTTGGTCGAATGAAACTGATTTGAGCGATCAGGTAAGGTAGACATGCGGCTACCTCGTCTGGAAGGGGTTTTCGGTTTTTCGGCGAAACATGTTTGACAATGCTAGTTATGAAGAGTTCTTCGCGTTTCAACCCGTTCTCGACCAAGACTTTGTTTAGAAATTTGCCTGATAATCCGACGAAGGGTCTGCCCACTTCATCCTCGTGAGCACCTGGGTTTTGCCCAATCAGCATAACTTTAGCGTCTAACGGTCCTTCTCCTGGGACGCCGTGTTTTGCTCCCTGCCAAAGCCTGCATCTTTTGCAAGCGTAAATTTTATAGCTTAACTCTTCAAGCGCCAAGTGTCTCACCTTGTGGCTGGCTATTGACAGTCACACAACCTTAAAAAAATCGCGGGTTCTTCTATAGTCGGTTACTTGGTTCACCCTATATAGGAATGAATATAAGCACTTGTAAGACTAAGGTTTTAGAAGAATTATTTTGGAGGACCCCAAATGACTAACGAAACGTCTGCGACTGGTTCGCTTATAGAAAGCGCTACACGTGTGCTTCTACGAGTTGCTTTCGCTTTTGAACCTTTAGCGCCGACCGGTATTACGATTTTGATGAACCAGCAGCTTCACAAATTCAAGGAATCTGGCGCAATCGGGGACTATAAAACCAAAACTAAACGACTGGGAAAATTCCATTACCGAATTGAAATCAATCTTGACGTGACCGGGATGCAGACAGTTCATCTTCTAAGTAACTTATTTCCACGGCAACTAAACAGGTTCAGGAGGTGGTTCCATGACTGAAATGTCCGAAAAGAAAGGCAAACTGAAAATAACAATAGAGCTTGAGGTAAACGAGGAACTGTTAGGTTTGGCTAAAGAAGCGATGGAAAAGATGCCGATGAGAATGCAGGAAATGTGGAAGATGCACGGCGGCGGCGAAAAGAAAGAGTAAAAGCCCAAACTCACAGGAGCAAAACAATTTTTCCTTATTTTTAAATGTATGTAGCGTTCTTTCAGAACAAAAACTTTTGTTTTAACGTATGCCTTGTTACAATTCTATTGTTCGCTTGCAGTCTTGAAAGCCTGAGTTATCAAATCGCCCCTAATGCGTTCTGCTTCCGCCTCAACTTGAAGAGGATTTCTTACCTTTAACCTGTGAAATTCAACGTGAGCTTCAATAGCTTCGCTTACAAATTTAACATTTTGAACCAACATAATTTCTGCGCCGCAGCTGCTGCATTTTATTACAGGTATCTTGTTTCGGGCAGCTGTTTTTTTGTTCGTGATTCGGCTTGGCAAATTTTATCCTCATTTTGGTTCGATTATTTGTGTCTACCGTATAAAGATTTATTTTCAAATGACAGCATTTCCAAAGAAGCGTCTCTGCTCGGCTTAAGAATTGAATATTCGTAATATTCACGTTTATTTTAATAAAATTGTTGAATTTCACTCTAAAAATTTTTTGAAATTCATCTTCTTGCAAAGATGTTTTTCTGCTTAAAGAAACGTTTTATACTTTAATGTTCATTTTCTATTGGGGTTAGTATGAAGTTTTTAGTCATTCAGAAAGTTAGGCGTGAAGTTCCTGTTGAGAAGTGGGCTAAGCTGCTTCCGTTGCAATTCAAATACTTTGACCGTCTGGAAAAGGAAAAGACGCTTGAAGTTTACTATCATCTGATCGGTCAGCAAGGCAGCATGTGTGTAATCAACGTGGACTCAGATGAGAAGCTTTCAAGAATCATTGGGCAGGATCCCTTGTTCTTTGAAAGCGAACGTGAAATCTACCCCTTAACCACCAGGCAAACGCATGAGAAGCAGATAAGAGAGATTCTAAAGCCGTAGCGCAAGGTTTTCAATTATGACTTGCCACGGCGGTTTTTCTCTGGATGAAGCCACGAGACGTTCATGGTATAATCCAGATGCTGTTCTGCAAGATTTGGGTGCAGGCATGGTTTTCGTGGATGTAGGTTGTGGCGACGGCTTCTTCAGCATTTTGGCAGCACGGAAGGTAGGTGAAAAAGGCAGAGTTTACGCTGTGGACTCTGACGCTTTAGGCATTGAAAAACTCAATCGCAAAGCCCAAGCGGAAGGGCTCAAAAACATCGTCAGCAAAGTTGCTCCGGCTGAAGAAACAGTTTTCTGTAGCAGCTGCGCTGATGTTATTTTCTTTAGTATGGTGCTTCATGACTTCGCCAATCCGGCTAAGGTGCTGCAAAACGCCAGAAGAATGATCAAGCCTACTGGAACGCTGGTTGATTTGGACTGGAAAAAACAGGAAATGCCTTTCGGTCCACCCGTCAAAATCAGATTTAGCCAAGACCACGCCTCAAGCATCATCCATGATGCGGGTTTTCGAGTTGAAGGCGTTAGGGACATTGGTGATTTCCATTATGTGTTAACCGCAGAGCCCAGGATTTAAAGGCGAATTTTATTCTGCTTTGGCGTAGAGTTCAAGCAGGTCTCGTTTGAAAAGTTCAGGCTGGCTCAGATACGCAGAGTGTGATGCGTCCTGGTAGATTAAAAGTTTGGAGTCGGGTACCTTCTCCGCTAAAGTTCTCATTTCTTCCCCTGATATGATGTTGTCTTGTGAACCCCAAATTATTCTAACGGGAAACCTGAAGTTGCTGTAGACTTGAACCAAATCCTCTGCGAGTGCGTGGGCGGGGGAAACCAATAGAAGCCCTTTCACGGGAAACTGTGCAGCGTACCTCAAAGCGATATACCCACCTAAGCTGGCGCCCACCAACAAAGGCACCGCGGAACCAAAAACACTTTGAACCGCCTCCGCCAGCACCTGCACGTTTGTCTCGGGGTTTCTTGTTTTTGGCTGGCAATTAGTTTTCAACCCATAGGGCATGTCCAACGCCAAAAATGGCAAATGTTTCTCAATCAACAAGTCCGTTACGCCGATGCGTTGCCAAACGTCAGCTGTGTAGGATAAGCCATGCAGGAAAACAACTGGGGTGCCAGCTGCATTGTGAATCAGTACTCGGCATTTGTGTCCGGCTGTGTTTAATGCTTTTTCCATAAGCGAAAATATGTTTTGTTTCTTATACGTTTGACTGACCCCGAACGCCAAATTCGCGAAAAGAATAATAGGTCCTCAAAGCCTCAGTATGTCGGTGACCTTTTGCCAGTTAAAGTTGGTGACAAAGCGCCAGATTTTACTTTGCCTTCGCAGCTGGGCGATAACGTGACGCTTTCAGAGTTCGCAGGCAAAAAGAACGTGGTGCTGTATTTTTATCCGAAAGACGAAACCCCCGGCTGCAAAGCGGAGGCTTGCGCCTTCAGAGATAGCTATGAGGAGCTGACCCGGTTAGGGGCTGAGGTTTTGGGGGTAAGCGGGCAGAGTGTTGCATCGCACAAGTCTTTTGCAACTCATTACGGTTTGCCCTTCATTTTGCTTAGCGATGAGGGTAACAAGGTACGCAAGCTTTACGATGTCCCCTCCAGTATGGGTCTTATCCCGGGAAGGGTCACTTACATAATCGACAAGAAAGGCATTGTTAGGCACATTTTTAATTCGCAGACTCAGACGCGGCAGCATGTTGAGGAAGCCAAGGAAACCTTGAAGGAACTTGACAAAGAACAACAAGCGGGAACATAACGATGGAAGCTTCCCATGCTGAATATATACAATAGTTTGACCCGAAAAATTGAGCCTTTCCAGCCTGACGAAGACATGCAGGTTAAAATGTACACATGTGGACCCTCAACCTACCAGCCGCCGCACATCGGAAACTACCGCACTTTCCTCTTCGAAGACGTATTTCAACGTTACTTAGAGCACCTTGGCTACAAAGTCAAACGACTAATCACACTGACAGATTTAGAAGACAAAGCCATTGCCCAAGCCAAAAAAGAGAATCTAACTGTTGAAGAAGTGACAAGAAAAAACGAAGCCATCTTCTTCCAAGGTTTCAAACTCCTCAGAATCAAAACACCTGACTTTCCAGTTCGGGCTTCATCCGTCGTTGATCAAGCTGCAAGCCTAATCGCTCGACTTGCCGAAAAAAAATACGTGTATTGGGACGAGTATAACGGCGCAAAAAACGCGTATTTTGAACCCCTCAAATTCAAAGGCTTCGGAAAACTAGCCCATTTAGATATGAGCAAATGGCCCACAAAGAAACGCCGCTTCCACAAGGACACGTATCCAGGGACGCCGTGGAATAAGGGTGACTTCATAGTTTGGGACGGCTGCAAACACGGCGGAGTCTGCTATGAAACCCCGATCGGCGGCGGCAGGCCCGCATGGAACATCCAGGACGCCGCAATCGTAACTAAACATTTAGGCTTTTCAATTGATGTTGCCTGTGGCGGAATCGACAATTTAGTACGTCATCACGACTACACGCTTGCCATTGCTGAAGCAGTAAGCGGCAAACAGTTCAGCCGATACTGGCTTCACGGAGCGCACCTCTTAGTCGATGGCAAAAAAATGTCCAAAAGCATCGGCAACGTCATCTACACTGGCGACGTCTTAAAGGAAGGTTTCAGTGGTGAGCAACTAAGATTCTTTTCCATCTACGGGCACTACAGGGAAAAACTAAATTTTACTTTCAAGAAGCTTGCTGAAACCAGTCGGAAACTTGACGCCTTCAAGAACATGGTTAAGGAGTTACAAGTGACCAATGAGGGCAGTTCAAACTTGGAAGCAGAGGCGCTTATTGGCGGCTTGGTTTCGTCCTTCGAAAACGCCATGAACAACGATTTAGGCGTTAAAACCGCATTCGATAGCCTCTACAAAACAATCTGCGAACTCCATGAATTGAAGAAGCCGCTAAACGAAAAAGAATCAAAAAAATTATTGGATGCGTTGCGTTGGGTTGATTCTGTGCTTCAATGTATTCTCTAATTCCGAGTTAGACCAGGTCGCCTATGAATTTAACCCGAGCAAAGTTTTCTTCCCGATGTGGCGCCGCCTCAAGTTCTCCAGTCAAATCCTTTCCGGCCTGATGCATTCCCAAATGGTCACCGTCAGACCAGAGGCCGCTTTCCGAAACGTCGTAGACTTTTCCGTTATAGGCAAAGTATGCGGGTTTGCCATTTTTCCCATTGTTCTCTTCAAGTTCTTGCTTAGTTACTTTTCGCTGCTCAGTCACAAAAACCACTTCTCACGGTTTAAAATCTCAAGCAGCAGTTTAATAACGTTTACGGAAACGTTCGTCAGGTCGGTAGAAGTTCAAGTTCGTTGGGCTGCCTATACGGCTCTAAAACAGGCGTCTTCCACAAAAGCTTCGCGGATGAAACGTAAGTTTGTGTTCCTTCTTGAATTTTGAAGCTGAAAGTGTTAAAAGTCGTCTGGTTTGAAGACCTTGCTTGATTAACGTTCACGGAGAAAAACGTTGCCAAAACGAAAACGCTTGCCACAACAATTATTGCCGCTGCTGCAACTGCAATCAAAACGATTTCGGGATTTGAAAGCAGCCTTTTCGAGGCTGGCTTAGCCGAGGGTGGCGGAGTAAACATTACTGCTGGGGTTCCGCATTTGTGACAGAACCTGGCGTTTTCCCAAAGCTGATTACCGCACCTTCGACAGTAAGGCAACTGTTCTAACCTCAACCATGGGTATGTTTTGGAAAATTTAAGGCTTGCCAAAATCTTGCGAAATTGGATGATGCAAAATGTTAAATACAACTTGGAAAGAAGCGGCTAAGCAGGCAAGAATCATGAATGCTCTACATGCTTCATGTACTGAAGACCTGAAGGTTCATGTCTCTTGCTCAAACAAGCTTTAAGGAGAAAAAAGAACTTTCAAAAAGATACAAAGTAAATCTACGGCAATTCTTGCTGTAGGTTTTATTTTTTTTGTAAACCCAAAAAAGATTTTTTAGAGACTTTTTACCAAAATAATCCTATTTGTCTCATTTTTTGCTGGATTCGTCTGTACTTTTCTTGAAAAGGGCTTTGTCGACGGTTCTCGCATCCAAGTTGTGTTTAGCCGCGGTTTTCCTCATTGCAACAAGAAGCTTGATGTAGTTTTGAGGTGTGTAAAGTCCCGGGGGCGGGTTGCCCAACAGGCCCTTCCAAACTCTTGTGTCAAAAATGCCGTATTGGTGAGGATCAAAAAAAGCCAAGATCACGCTTGCAATAACTGGGCTGACGCCTTCAAGGGTAGTTAAGCACAAAAGCTTGTAGGTATCATCGCCCTCTGGCAAATTGAAGGCTTGGCTGGATATGCGACTGACTTTCTCTTCACTATTTCTGGCGACAAGTTCTAGGAGCCTGGTTTTCTTTTCATCATCTTCCTTGAATTTCCACTCAACAACCTGGGCTAAGTCGGCGACTGTTAGAGCTTTCTGTTTTCGAAATTTGGCGCCTAATTCCCGTTCGCGTTGGGCTTGCCACCCGAAGCTTTTGTCGTATTTTCGGCTCCAAAGTATGTATTCAGGTTTATCCATTAAATTCAGCTTCAATGATTAGGATGTCCGACACATTTCTATTTTTCTGATAAAAAACCCAAGAAAAAACAATAAATTGGGGAGGGTCAGTTTTGGTCTACCAGATGTGCTGTACCATCTGGGCAATATACTTTCTCGTCTTTGTTTACTCGCCTGTAGCGTTCACTGCACATATGCAGCATCTCGCAACCGTCGCAATCTCTACTCAGCATTTTTTCGCCTCCTTTGGGACTTTTCAACATATTGTTTTTCGCTTATAAGCCTATGTAATATGCATGTATATACATCCACAATCTTAACAGCGACATTTCTTACGCAACAAACACGTCTTGTAAGCGATGCAATCCTCCGAGCAGGAGAAGGCTGTTTTGGTTTGGCAATCCAAAATGATCGTACTGTTCAAGTTTTACGCCGCCTCGCAAACTATAGCTCTCGATAGGGAATGCATGCGCGAGCTCTCAGGTGCCATTAACATAAAGGGCAAGGTGAACGCGTACCAACTTGCTTTTCCGAGGATTGCTAAATCCAACATGCCTTTCATCCATTTTTGGGTTTGCTCTGAACCCAGTTGGATCGCTAAAAGATATAAAGCGATTTGAGAAACGTTCATAATTCTTGTGAAAAACTACACAAACGTCAGAGAATACCTGCAAAAACATGCACAGATGAGTCTGTCTTGGAGGACAAGTGTTTCTTGCACTCCTATCTTGTGAATATTTTTGTCTAAATTTTGATTGTTGCATTATTGCTCCATATTGAAACAACATAAAATATATACGATCAAGAACGAAGTACTTTACGGTAAGAGCTAATTTGCTTGGTTGAATGTCCTAAATGCCATAAAGAGGTTTCAAAGCCTCAAAAGTCGTTGCAAAACGATTACTTCGTTATCGAAGCCTACATGTGTGATAACTGTAAGGATAAATTTAAGGTAATAAAATAATTGCTATTTTAAACCCTTTTCTTCTTTTTCTTTTTTGAACATCGAGACTCAACTGACGATTTATGAATTTGATGATTAAATTCATTAAGCAAACCTTTGTTGCATCATTTTGTAGCATACAAATCTTCAAATCCAATGCTATTATTGAAAATGCGTTGGTTGCTCTTATTGGTTAAATGTCCTAAATGCGGTAAAGAAATTTCAAAACCTGATAAAGTTCTAACCAACCCTTTTTTTCGAATTGAAAGCTACACTTGCAAAGATTGCGGAATCTGTTTTAAAAAATAGCAGTTTTGGGCGCTGTTCCGAAAAATGAGTAAGTTGAGCTCTTTGGCTAAGAAAAATGCACGTTTAATGGGGCATTATCCTGTGGTCACCCAAATGCTGAAGAACTTAGCGCTGCAAGAAAATGGGCGAAGGGACTCGTCACAGGATCTTAAACATAGCATAAGAGCCTTTCCAGCCTATTTTCCACCTAAAACCGATGCAATAAGCCTGTGTACAGGACGTCGCCGAATTAAAGGCTAAGAGCTAAATACATACAAACCCTAATTTGGGAAACATAATTAGAGGGGGCGCGTAACGTAGTGAAGCCATTTAGTTTTGTTCACGCTTCAGACTTGCATTTGGGTTACGCACAGTACGGTTTGGAAGCGAGAAGGCAAGACTTCGACAACGCGTTCAGGGAGCTGGTGGATAAAACCATCGAGTTAAACGTTGACTTCATGATCATTGCAGGTGACCTTTTCCATCAGGCAAGGCCCTCAAATGTCACGTTGGAGAATACGATTCGATGCTTCAAACGTCTAAAAGACGCTGGAATCCCCGTTTTAACAGTTGACGGCTCCCACGATTCAGCGCCCAACACCGTAACGGGCACAATCCTCTATCCACTTGACAGCGCAGGCTTAATCCATCATCTTCCCAGACACGGCGGTGCATGCTGGCGCAAAACAGATTGCTGCTACGTCTATGGCATCCCAAACTTCCACAACAAACACAAAACTGAAGAAGCCCTTCCCAAATTCATGGCTGAAAACCCAGCCTCGCCCGACAGCTGCCTCTGCAACATCTTCGTTTTCCACGGCGCTTTGGACCTCCCAGCCATGAAGCCGCCTTACATCGAAGCGGAACTTTCGCCTGACCAGTTGCCCGACAACTTCAACTACTACGCCGCAGGACATGTGCATGAACAGTTCCTTCAAAGGTTCAAGGGTGGGCTGCTTGCTTACAGCGGCTGCACTGAGACAGCTGATTACAGGGAAGCGAAAAACCCCAAAGGCTTCATTTACGTTCGCATAAACGGAAAATGCGAGGTTGACCCCCAGCCCATGGAGCTAACGTCAAGCCGCAAGTTTATCGTTTTAGAGCAAGAGTTCAACGGTTTAGCCTCCTCAAAAATCACAGAGTTAGTCGTCCAGCAGGTTAGAGAAAACGACTCGGAAGGCGCCATCATCATTCCTGTTTTGAAAGGAACGCTCCCAGTTGAGGCAAGCCGATCAGAAATTGACACAGGCAAAATCCGAAGCGCAGGCGAAAAAGCCATGCTTGTCCACCCCATCGTGCTCCTTAAGGAAACCGCGATTTCAGACGAGGTGGCACGCTCAATTTTTGAAAGCGAATTCAAAGACCTAAGAACCAAAGCTTACGATTATTTCTTGGAGATTTTCTCTCAGCGTTATAGTCGCGAAGAAGCTGAGAAAATCGCTCGGGGCGCCCTCAACCTCATCGAACCTTTGAGCCGAAAACAGGAAGACAAAGTTAAGCAGACGATTGAGGAGCTGACAAAATGAAGATAGAAGTTGTTCAGCTTGAAAATATCCGTAGCCACGTCAAATCCACCGTGCCCTTCACAAGTGGCTTCAACTGCCTCGTCGGCGGTTTAGGGTGCGGAAAATCTAGCGTTCTCTACGCGGTTGACTTTGCTTTGTTCGGAGACGCGCTTGGAAGAAGCTTCGAGTATCTGCTTCGGGAAGGAGCAGACTGGGGGCGCGTCACCGTTCAATTTACTCAGAACGGCAGCACCTACAAGCTTATCAGGGGAATTAGGCGGAAAGGGAAAAGCATTGTCCAAAACTTTGAGGAGCTGAAGCTCTTTGAGGATGACAAGCTTGTAGCCAGCATGAAAACCGACGCTATCTCCGAGCAGTTCAAAGCCATAACAGGGTTAGATAAGGAGCTTTACCGGGAGATTGCCTGGTTTAGACAAGAGCACCTTAAAGAACTGCTTGATTCAACGCCGCGTGACAGGCAAAAACGGTTAGATGAGTTGTTCGGATTATCTGACTACGAGATTGCATGGAGCAACATCGTACAGTACCAACGCGACTACGAAACTGAACGGCATGTTTACGAGAAAGATCCCGACGTCAACGGGATGGAAAAACTCAGCACCGAATACAACAAAATCAGCGAAGAATACACGATGCTGGAGATGGAGCTTGAAACCTCCACGCAGAAGCTGGCGATTTCCAAAAAAGATCTGGATGAAGCAGATTCTAAACTTAAGCGGCTGGAAGAGAAACGGCAAGCCATCGAGGAGCTAAAACGAAAAGAGGCAAGGCTGCACTCAGACGCAGTCAACACGGGCAGAGCCTTGACGTCTCTAACAGAACGGATCCAAGGCAAGAAAACAATTCTGGATAATTTACGGCAACGACAAGGTTCCATTAACACACAAGCTAAACTATACTTAAGCAAGCTTGAGCAAGCGGGATTGGCGACGAACCAGCCGGCGGAGTCACTTCACACTTGCATGGCAAGCTTTGATGACAAAATCACCAGTCTACGAGCAGACCAAGAAGCGACATCAAGGGACCTGCAGACTGACAAGAGGCGAGCATTCTCGTTGGCTCAGGAGAACAAATGTCCGCTATGCATTCAACCTCTTGACGGCGAATACAAAACCAACTTGTTGTCCAGAATTGAAAGAGATAACGTTGACCGAGAGAAGACCCTCGTTCAGCTAAGAATACAAATCGACAGCCTGCAGAAAACCAAAGCCGGTGCGTCGGATGCTTACACTGCCCTGCAAACTTGCTTGACAAGAGCTGAAGAGTTGAAGAACCGTCTAGGTGAGGAGGAAACGAACCTCAAAAGCCTGGTCTGCGAGTTCGAGGAAAAGCAAGGACTTGAAACCGACGTTAAGATCCAGCTTGAGCAGGTTCAGTTCGAAATAGGCGGGTTCGACTCATCCGAAGTAGATACAGCCCGTGCGGCGCGTGAAGCTGCTTTTAGGCAATATTACCTGGTAGATTCAGATTTGCGTACCAAAGAAAGTCGCAAGGAAGACCTTTTCAGGCGCTTAGACGAAATCAAAGAACGAATCAACGTTGCCCAAGAAAAACTGGAGCGCATGGAGAAAACCCGAAAATCAGTCGAGATTTTAGGCGCAATCCGCGACGCATACCGCAGCATCCAGCCTAAGCTTCGCAGCGAATTCGTGAAGGTCCTGCGCAACTACATCCAGCAAGTTCTCGACAGCCTAGTCGGCGCAGAAGCATCCATGCTTATCGTAATGATCGATGATACCTACACTCCCTACGTGAAAAGCGAAGCAGGAGTCGACCGTGAAGTTTCAAACCTTTCAGGCGGCGAACGCACACTTCTGGCTTTCGCTTACCGTTTAGGCTTAGGCCAACTTATCATGCAGTCGCGAACCGGTCACGGCTTAAGCATACTCGTGCTTGACGAACCAACAGAGAACTTGGGCAGTGAAGACGGCAGCATAGAGCGTCTGGCAGAAGCCATAAGCAGATTCAAAGCGATAGAGCAAATCATAGCAGTCACGCACAGCGAAGCGTTCGCTGGGAAGGCTGACCACGTGATTACCCTCGAAAAAGATGCTGGAATAAGCAAAATATCAATTGACCGATAACGGATTCCCAAAAAATGTCAATGCCCTCTTTTCATGAAAACACTTTCAATAGTCCATCAAAAAGGCTCTTTACTGCTTTGTTCTAAAAAGAAGAACAAGAGAAAGTTTACAAAGCTTCCAACCGAGCGATCGATAGTTGCTAAAGGCTTATATCGCACCCATTCTATATGTTGAAAACGCAGAAAAATAGTGTCTGAAGAGTTTGAAAGAATTCATCAGGCAATTTTTCGATAATGTCAGGAGTTTAGAAAAACTTGAAAACTAAAAATCTAAAAGTTCTAGCAATGATCCTACTAACAACGACACTTCTAATCCTAGCTTCAGGCGCGAGTATCTCAACCGTAAAAGCAGCAACAACACAGAACGTTGTTCTTTACACTACATTAGGCGCGTCATCAGTCACAGCAAACGGGACAGCCATGACGTTGGGAGGAAGTAATACTTTCACCAGCGGCAACACAGAAACGTTCGTGGTGACACCTTCATCTGGCTACAAATTCTTGTGCTGGGTATATGCCGACGCTTCAGGTCCAGTTGCGTCAACTGCTGCCTCATACAGCAAAGTCATTTCAGCTACGTGCTCTTTAGAAGCAGTTTGCGTTCCAACAACCAACACAACAGCAACAACCTCTGGAAGCGGAGCAGCTACACTTACCGTCTTCGCGACAAGCGGCGGACAAACAGATCCCGCTGGAGCAATCACAGGAGCATCTGTAAAAGGCACAATAGGCTCATCTACACAATTTACCGAGACACCAGGAACCGGCTACACATTCCTGTGCTGGATAGTACAATGCGCTTCAAATAACGAGTACACTTCAAGTACACTCAACTACGTGCCAACTTCAGCCGGAGCTGCCGTAGAAGCTATCTGGGTTCCAACCAGCAGCTCAGTCACATTGCCACCAATAACTACACCAACACCGACACCAAAAGTAGACGAGATTTCCACAGCAATGGCCGCCATCGTAGTCGCAGCATTAGCAGTAGCCGCCTTGGGAACATTCGCATACAAAAAATCACGAAAGTAAAAACCCCCACTTTCTTTTTCTATTTTTTTAAATCATTCTTTTATGATTTCAAATTAGGAACAAAATCTACTAGCTTTACATATTCCTATTTCACCGGTTGCTGTCGTCCAAAGTCAATTAACTTCGCCTCTTAAGCCTTATATAACGCCCACGAGCACCGTTAAACCATCAGATGGTTTGGCGGCGAACAAAAATGAAGTTTAACGTGGGCATCGAATCAATCGAAGCAGAAGTAAAAGGCAACATTCTCGTGGTTTGCTCCAGAGAACCTTTAAGAGTGCTTAGCTCCGCCGTTTTAAACGGAGGGCTCATGGAAGCAGATGCGATAATTAATGTTCAAGTCCCCGAAGGTAGCGGCGAAAACAAAAATGACGCACACTGGAACGCCGAAGAATTCTTGAAAACGCAAGTTCAAGTTCTCGGGCTTCCGGAGGGCAAAGTGGTTGGGCTAATGACCGCCGCCAAAATGAAGAATGTAGTAACAGCGACCAGAAAATACGGCAAAACAACTGTGGCTCTTTTCGTGACTGGCGGAAAAACCGTTGCTGTTACAGCCGGTGAACCGGCAGCCTCAAAAAACCCGCCGAAACCTGGAACAATAAACATTATTCTGCTGATAGATGGAAACATGACAGACGGCGCTATAGTTGAGGCACACAAAACCATTACGGAAGCCAAAACAGTCGCGCTAAGGGAACTAGATCTTAGAAGCCAGTTTTCAGGCGACCTTGCCACTGGAACATTAACCGACACCATTGCAGTGGTTTGCACCAAAAAAGGGGAGCCCATACGTTTTACAGGAACTTTCACTCTAATTGGGGAACTCATCGGGCAATGCGTTCGAGAATGTGTAAAGAACGCTATTTACTTGCAAGAGGGATTAGCGCCTGGTAGGCCTTTGATGGAAAGATTGACTGAGAGAGGAATAGAAATCGAGAAGTTGATGTCTCTTTTCAGTCGAATTGTTCCCGTTGAAGACGCTAAAAGTCAGGAATTCAAAAAGGAAGTGGAGCAAACTTTAGCTGACAAGAAAATCGCGGGGTTGATTTTGGCAAGCCTCAGGTTTGACGATGATTTAAGAAAGGGCTTAATCCCGGAGCACGCTGAAAACACCGTCGGCCAAGACGTTTTTGAACAAATTGTGTCCGCGGCAGTTAGAATTTATCTATCGGACAAATGCATCTCTGATGCTGAATGCCTCAGGTTGATGACGAAAGAAAAGAGTTTAGGTCCTCTTACAACTTGCGTTCTAAACGCAATCATGAAAAATGTTTACTCCAAAATTGGCTAAACCCCAATTTGCCATGAAAATCGTTGGGTTAACCTTAGAAATTTTCATGCCACTTTTATTGAAGCTTGCTTCATGAGCTTTATCATCGGAAAGATGTTCTTGTGACGGTGCATCGACTACTTGTTCACAATTTCCCATACATCGGTCAAGTACAGTTAACTTTAATAATGCTGTAACTTGCTTTTTAGCAAGGTGCAAATTTACGTGGTCCAAATAAATCCCAATGAGCTGCCCTATGACACGCTCAAACATTGGCCTCCAATGACATACAGAAACAACCAAGCACCAACCAAAGAGGCAAACAGGGATTTTGAAAGCTTTCTCAACGGCGAAAACACGTCAAAAGGACCAAAAGAGCTGCAGCCGTGGATTCCATTTTGCGACGGAAGATGCTCTTTTTGCTATTTTCCAGTTAACTGCGAAAAACACGACATCTCCGCCTACATCGAAGCCTTGAAAACTGCGTTGCATCGGTACGCACAAACCAAATATATCCAGTCAACAGTTTTCGACGAAATCTACGTGGGCGGCGGAAGCCCATCCGTTCTTTCTGAAATGCAGATCGCGGATGTCATGGATTTTTGTCGAGGCAATTTCAAATTTGCCGATGGCTGCACGACAAAGTTTACCGCGTGCACTTTCGGGTTGACAGACAAGAAAATTCGTCTCTTAGCTTCCCAAGAAATTGACCAATTAGACATCGGGGTCCAAACCTTTGAAGACGCCTTCCGAAAAAATCTCACGCTCCGAGACGGAAGTAAAGACGCCAAGGAAAAGCTGAAGGCCGTTAAGGAAAATGGTTTGCACCTCAGCATCGACCTACTTTATAACCTCCCCGGACAGACAATGGAGCAGTGGAGAGGGGACTTAAAACAGGCTTTGGAGCTTGAAGTTGAAAGCGTAGACTGCTATCCTCTGGATCTGTACGCGGATACACCGCTTGCCAGAAGAATCGCCCTTGGTGAGCTGCCTTCGCCAGGCGATTATAAAAAGGAACTCCAGATGTACTTGGAAGCCTATGACATTTTCAAACAGAACGGATACTTCCCAACCTGCCACAACAGGTTCTCAAAACTTAAAGAAGACCGCGGGAAAGTGTCTTCAGAAGTTGTGGGAACAGGCGCAGGCTTCTTCATGGGGCACCTTGGCAACTTCCAATACTCAGACATAGACAACGTCAAAGACTACATAGCCCAAGTTCAGAAGGGATCTTTCCCCTTGGCTTCTCTTGCAACCCTCTCCAAAGAAGATAAAATGCGCAAAGCAATGATGCTCATATACGTCCGCGTTCGGTTGGACCGCAAAGACTTCCGAGACGAATTCGGAAAGTTCCCCGAAGAAGCATTTCCAGACGCCATTGAAAGACTCAAGCAGAAAGGCCTGATAGTGGTCACTGACGAAGAAATACGATTATCAGAGAAAGGAGACCCGTGGCGGTTCAACATTGCTTGGGAGTTCTTCAAGTAAAGGCTGTTTTTCATTAGTACGCTAGAAACATAGGCAATAAAACTTCAGTGGGAAAAGATAAAATTTTATGAGAGCTCAATGCTATCGCACTTGTATGGGAAAAGCGGTTTAGGGATGTACGAGTAATAAGTGAAAAAAAGAATTGACGCTTCCAAGTTTTCTATTTGAGGAATCTTTTCAAGTCTATTTGTAAGTGCTCCCAGATCTTTGAGATCCTTTACTAATGCGGCACCGTATATATCGAACGCCCCTCCAATTACCAGATCAAGGCTGTAGAACAATTGTAATTCCTTTAAGACCCGGTAAGTTGATTGCTTAGATTGATCTTTCGAGCAAGAAATAAGAAAGAACGCCGTACCCTGGTACCCTATTTTCGAACGGTCAATCAGCACTGAGCATTTTCTTATTATAGCTTCCTTCCTCAGTTTTTCATACCGAGATCTTACTGTTTCATGGGAAATACCTATCGTCTTAGCAACTCTTGCGAATGGTGTTTGTGCATTATTAAGCAGCTCTTCGATTATTTTCAAGTCAGTTTCATCTATCTTATGCTCTCTTCCAGGTTTGATCTTTTCTCCTAAGTCCAAAACGGAATCGTCAACATGAATGTTTATTGTGATTGCTCTTATGCCTTCTATGTTTTTTATCAAATGAGTAACGTTGTCCAATTCAGGGAGATCTCTTGCGAATACATGAGCAAATAAATTGTATCGTCCTATACTTTTTGCGCACACCATAACGTTGGGAATTGCTCTAACTTTTTGGGCAATCTGATCTACCCTAGAGTTTTCTGCTGTTATTCCTATGGTCGCTTCTTGTGGGTATCCAAGAACTCCTCGCTTTAGATCCAGGTGGGTTCCTACAATTATTTTGGTTGCCTTGAGTTTTTTTACCCTTTTAACGATTGCGCTTGGTGTTAGAGAGCATTCTTTAGCAATATCCTTCAGGTCTGTTCTGGCATCTGCTTCTAATCTGTCCAAGATTTTAAGATCAATCTTGTCAATTTCACCATTTGAACGCATGATATTCTCGCAATTATGTGTGGAATTATTGATAAAAAGCTACTGCCCACACGACCCTAAAAGCGATATGAATTAGCAAAAGTTTCCTATATTCTCAATTGAAGTTTAGTAAAGCAATAAAATAATCACAGAATTGGAAAATATTAAATATGACTTGGGTACGAAGCAGATTCATAGAAAAGGAGAAAAACGAAATGACTTTCTCTAAAAATAGAATTTTTGCTATTGCGATCGCATTCTGCTTAATATTCTCGATGGCGGCTTCAATAATGCTTTTGCCAAATGCCAACGCGCATTATCCGCCTTTGCAAGTTCCGACGTTTTCCTTCTGCAGTGTTTCACCTAATCCTATAGGCGCAGGACAAACAGCCCGTGTCAACTTTTGGGTTGGTGAGCCACCACCTACTGCAAGCGGGCAGTTTGGAGACAGATGGGGGAATCTGACTGTCATAGTCACCAAGCCTGATGGAACCACAACAACGTTAGGTCCATTTACATCTGACGCCACTGGAGGCACGTACACGACATACACGCCTGCAACAGTTGGGAACTACACTTTCCAAATGTTCTTTGGCGGGCAAACATTAGCCGGCAATAACCTCGCTCCCGGAACTCCGACCACCGGACCAGCTGCTAACCCAGCTATTGGCGATTACTACCAACCAAGCTCTAGCAGCAAATTTACTCTAACAGTCCAACAGCAGCCTATACCATTATCGGCAGCGACAATTCCTCTTCCGACAAGCTACTGGACACGCCCCATTTATGGTGAAAACAACGAATGGGCTACGATCGCTGGCAACTGGCTTGGAACCGGCAAGACTTCTTTTGCCAACACTGGAATGTATAACAGCAGCAACAATTATAATCCATATACCACAGCGCCAACCACTGCTCATATCTTGTGGACTAAACCTGAAGCTTTTGGCGGAATAATCGGCGGCGAATATGGGACAAGTGAAACAAGCAACTTCTACTCAACCGCTCAATATGAACCTAAATTTGCCCCAATAATCATGGACGGCATACTATACTACACGCAGTACCCGGGGAGTGGGTCCAATCCGTCTGGTTGGGTGGCTGTAAATTTGCAAACCGGCCAGACACTATGGACAAAAAATACCACTGAAGTGTTAAGATGCGGACAAATACTTGACATGGTTACACCAAACCAATACGGCGCCCTCGCATATCTATGGAGCACGCCCCTCGGATCAACAGTCGTATATGAAGGCTTTGAACCGAGTGTGGGTGGATCCTATGAAATGTGGGATGCGCTGACAGGCAACTACATACTAAGCATTACCGGCGTTCCTATTGCATCCCAACCTGGTACAGCGGTTTCACTTACGACTGATGATCATGGCGATTTGATAGGTTACTACGTGAACTCCACTAACCCGTTCGCTCCCACCTTAGACATGTGGAACTCTACCCGATGCATCAACCTTGATGTCCCTAACTCTTACGGCGGTCCAAACATTGCAGACAACTGGCTCTGGAGACCTCCGCAAGGTGCATCCATTCCCTTCAGTCTTGGAATACAATGGACAGAACCACTCGCCACTAACATTGCTGGCATTCCCATAATCGATTTCGCTAACGGTCTATACGGCCTCGGAATTACCTACATCTCCAGCGGAGTAGTATTCATGTCAGAATACGCTATGGGCGGAGGACTATTCTATCAACCTGGCTGGCAAATTGAAGCGGGGTATAGCGCAAACACTGGGCAACAGTTATGGATAACCAACCGCACAGAAGTACCCTATACGCTTATTTCTGCAGGCGCTGGTACATATTTTGCCGGCGACGGAGTTTACGTTGAATTCACACAAAATGCACTGTCGATCAGCTGTTACAGCCTTTTCACGGGTAAACTGCTTTGGGGACCAACCGCACTTCCAGGCGCTCGAGCTTTTGATTCTCTCGGAGGCAACTCAGTCATCGCTAATGGCACACTCTACGTATGGGCTTACGGAGGCGACGTTTACGCCTATAACATCGCAGACGGCTCACTTAAGTGGCACTATAGCACACCGAGCGGCGGCTACGAATCTCCCTACGGAACTGAACCCCTCTGGGTTTTCACTGTAGGAACAGTTGCTGGCGGTGAGCTATTCCTTCCTGAAGGCCACATGTATAGTCCACCTCTATTTCACGGAGCCCAACAACTTGCATTGAATACGACTAATGGCAACGTTATCTGGAGTATCGATGCTTTCGACGTTACCAGCGGCCCCGCAATCTCGGATGGCATCGCGACAACACTTAATGCATATGACAACCAGATTTACGCGTATGGCAAAGGACCAAGCTCCACCTCTGTTTCGGCACCGCAGATTGGCGTGACAACTGCTACACCAGTAACGATAACGGGTAACGTTTTGGATATCTCTGCGGGCTCACAACAAAACGCAGTCGCTGCTAACTTCCCACATGGTCTTCCATGTGTATCTGACGCGAGCATGAGCCAGTTTATGGAAGCTGTTTACATGCAGCAGCCAATGCCAACAAACATTACGGGAGTTCCAGTTGTATTATACGTTTTAGACAGCAACAACAACTACAGGGCCATCGGCACAACAACAACAAATGCTCAAGGCAACTACGGCTTGACCTGGACACCGGATATTCCAGGCAACTATACAATATATGCCACGTTTGCAGGGACTCAATCCTACTACGGATCTTCTGCTTCTACATACATCCATGCAAGTTCACCCGCAGCAACTGCAGCACCAACGGCAACTCCGCTTAGCGGCATCGCAACCCAAAGCGCGCTCGAATACATAGGCATCGCAATCATTATCGTCATAGTCATAATCGGCGTTGTAATTATGCTGATGCTTAGCAGAAAACGACCTTAAAGTAAGTCGCACGAACAAAAACTACTTCCTTTTTCTTTTTTTGTCTTTTAAGCTCTTTTAAGGTTAAACCCATACAAGGGCTTCCAAAACAAACCTTCACGTCTCGATTAAATCTTTTTTCGGCTCAAAAAATTTCGCTCGTAAAGGTAACTCCATCAATATTCTATCGGTGTATGTGCCGTCGAGGAATTTGATGTCATGTGATAGTTTGCCACATTCTTTGAAACCGCATTTCTTGTAAACATGAAACGCTCGCTCGTTTGTGGCGAAAACGGAAAGCCGCAGAATCTCAAACCCATGTTCTTTTGCAACGTTGACAAACGCTTTTGTTAGCTCTGTTCCGAAGCCCAAGTTGCGATAGCCGTCGCAGATGAAATTAACGAAGTCTGTAACGTGCGAGCGTTTGTCAGGAAACGGTTGGATGTTCGCTCCCCCGACGACTTTGCTGTCGACTCTGGCTACTAAGAAAAGCATGCCTGCTTTCGTACTTCGGTCAAACCACTTTCGTTCTTCTTCGATGTCTATCTCGTTGTTCATGAAGAGGAATTTGCCCTCGCGGATTACGCTGTTAAGCGCTTGCACAAGCTCTGGCAAATCGTTTTCTTCTAACCAATCAAGCGTCGCTGTTCTTCCGTCCTTCAATTTAAATTTTTTATAAAACATCCAACATCCCGTTTTTTATGATTTGCTTGATCTTGAGGTTCAGAAACGCATTTGCGATTTTTCTTCGCATAATGAGGGGTTATCGCTGAATTCTCCTAAAAGTTTTCCGATGAGATTCCAAAAGGACTTGAGGAAATGCATGTCATAGCTTCTAATTAAGACATACATTATCTTAATTACCAATAATATCGAAAAGAGTTGATGATTACTTTTTTGGCGTACAAGCTAAATTTTATTTATCATTACTTGGCCCAGACAGCTTGGCGTGTCAAATAATGCGCGCTTACCATACTATCTGGTTTATTTCCAGTTGTCTGCGTATTACTTGGAATGGTATGTCCCAGCCAGTCAGATGATAGATTAATTCCTTGAAGTCTGGTATATCCAATTTCGTTTTCTCTTGCTCTTTGATTGTTGTGTAGATTGTAGATATTGGAAACGCTTCTGCGTTGGGCAAAGAGTTTCTCACTTTTTTTGCTAGACACGCTAATTCTTCAATTTGCATTGTTTCTTCCTTCAAATGGTGGTTGCCGTTTCTTACTGAATCTTCTTATCGCATGACTTATTATATAGCTTCTTGAAAAACTTGACAACGTTAATTGTCAATTTTAGCGAAGCTTTGCAAAGTCAACTTAACAAAGCTTGTGAAGCCTAGTAAACTTGCTATTGTGCACAAAAGGATTCAACTATCGCTATCAAAAAGTAAACATTAACATTTACATAGCTAGTGCTTTTTGCGACTGACTGAGTCTTGGCTTCTATGCGACCAACGTTCGTGTCGTTTTGAGCTAAGCCAACTGGAATATTAACAGCAACCAAGAAACTTGAGACGAATAATGCGAAAACAAGAATTAGTGAGAAACCCATACTTGGAGATCGATATTTATTCGAGGAATGCGTTTGCAATAAAACGCTACTTAAAAAGTCTCGTGACTGAGTTTAGTCTTTTTTTGACTAAGAATTTGTCCATTTCTGAGCTGCGCGGATTTAAGACTTAACGTGCTTTCCAAAAGCCAAAAAAAGAATTTAGTTCTTAATAATTCATTGGGTTCTATTGTTGTTTCTGTTGTCATTGTTCTGCTTTCTTGAAGTATTGGTCTAATGCGTCGTTTATTATGCAGGATAAGTCGCCTCTGTTAAGCACTTTTTCTCTTAATCGTTTTTCGTTTTCATGGCTTACTGTGAACGTTAATTTTGGCATTTGTCTTTTCATCCTCCATTTTTGTCTTAATGGTATAGTGGATATGTTACTTATCAGTTTTTAGATGATAAAAGTAAGTGCATTGAAAACTTGCCATGATAAGAACTGTTCTATCTTTCGATGTAATTAGAAACAAGAAAGACGCACTTAACGGGGGACTCTCCCAACAATAACCTTATAGTAGACTTGCTCTCCAGTCCGCTGTTCTATCGTTTTTGCTTCTACGGTTCCTTCCTCGACTAATTTATCCAGTGCGTCTTGAATAGAAAACGCTCCAATGATGTTTATCAAATTTAGGTCATTACTGTATCCTATACCAATAACAATCTCGCCATAGTTGACAGGGTACACATTTCGTTTCAGAAAAGCAAGAATTTGACCCTCAATTGTATCCGCTGTTCTACCATTATCCCATTCTTCATTACTAATCGGCATTTTTAATCCCAATGCATTTTAGGCTTTTGAGAATCAAGTTAGTAGCTTTGCAAGAATAGAAAGTAGCTTGAACTTTTTTCGAGAGTTTCACTATCGGGTGGACTATTATACTATGCATTCTGAAATCTGTGGGTGTCTGCTTAATTCATCAAGAGACTTGTTTAGCAATATGTTGTCTCCAACACTAGCAACTAATGCGATGGGCAAGCATACAGTTGAGCTTCTGAATCTTTTTTTGAATCCAAGGTCCTCGGATGCTGGTTTGGACAACTTAACATGCAAATGGGTTACTTGCCAATTGTTGGTGTCTATGTCTGCTCCCTTGATCTCGCCAAGATCAAATCCGCCCGCGCAGATAACAAACATTCCGTCAAGTTTATCAGTACTAACCAAAACAAATCACCATGATATCGTTACCAAAATCAAAGATATAATTCTTCCTTAACTGTACGTTGGGTTCCAAAATATTGAAAGTTCTAAGCTGTGCAGATTTAAGAATTGTTCTTTGTCTGTTTGTTTGTCTGTGCATTGTGTGGTGTCGTGTCGTTGTGGTTGTTGTTGCAGGTGTTTTGGGAGGGTGTATGAGTAGAAGAGAGGTGGTTATTGGGAGTTTTAGGATGGGAAAAAGATCAAAATTTAATCTTTCTCTCTCTGCCAAACTAAAACGGTACATTCAAGGGTTAGGAACTTCGTCACTATTTAGAGTAGATGCGTCTTAAATCTGAGAGAGATAAGCGCACGGGAAGCCTTTTATCGAAAACCAGTTCTAGAGTAATTATGAATTGCTGCGGTAAGTTTTTTGCTTTTTTGTTTGCGGTTGTCTTTCTTGCTTCTTTAGTTATGTTGCTGGCTGGGAGCGTTAACGCGGATCTAAGTGAACCCCTTGCTTTCTCTTCTGGATTTACTCTTTATTCACCGGTCAACACGACTTATAGTTCTAATATGGTGGAATGTAACGGCACGTTTGTTGGCCCGATCGATTACGAACTTACCTTGAATTATAGTGTTGACGGAAACTATCAAGGCAACTTACCTTGGGTACTTAATCAGAATTCCACGAACCCTGCGACTTATACGGTGGATTGGTCGTTTCAGTTGCCTGAGCTATCGAAAGGGGCACATCAGTTAAGCGTTGGAATCGAGCAACAACTCTTTAGCAATGGCTATACAGTGGTCAAGCAAGACACATATGTGGATACGGTTTATTTCACGGTAAGTCCAAGTCAACCGACCCTGAGTGCTTTGGAGGTTTCTTTGTTGGCAATTTCGGTTTTGATAGTTGCCATGCTTGCTGTTGCCGTGTATTTGAGGCGTCGAAAAACCGCTAACTTGAAACAATGACCTTTTCCCACGGCTGGGTGTAACCAAACTCTGTCTGGTAGTCCAGAAAGTTTGACTAAAGTCAGTCAAGACGGGATGTAAAGGCTTTTTCTGATTAGACCTCCGATAAGCCGTATGATATCGGAGGTAAGAGAATTAGTGAGGTAGTGGTTGGTTTAGACGTTCATTTGAAAATTAAGGGATTCGTTCAAGGATAAGCCTGTAAGCATTTTGGGTATGGTGGGGTTAGAGGGGCCGGCGAGCGGTCATCGAAAAGAGTTTAATTCTTTATTCAAAAACCGTTCTAATGCTTATCGGATATGGAATGATGCCCACCTGCAGAACTGCACTTGCCCAACAAGCGTTGGAATTAGTGAACATTTCAAGATCATCTGCAGAAAAAGTTTCGTTTAGAAATGAATTTAAGAAAAACGACGTGCTTGACGTAAACAGGCTATCTACTTGCCAACCAAAAACAACGATGAATATTGCGAAAAAGTTATAGCTGAACAGAAATAGACAGATAGATTCTGTGGTTAGATTTGCTTGAAGGCATTCATGTAAATTTGAGGGCAATGGATAAAGAGGATTTGCCCCTCTTTGCAGAATGGGTTAACACGCCTGAGTTCTTTGGTGAATTCAACGATTTAATGCAGTTTTCCAAATCAGAAGCAGAAAAAAAACTTCAGAATCAATGTGAAATGAAGTATTTTGTTGTAGAGAAAAAAGACGGCGGCAAAATAGGATTGATATTTCATTTCTATGTTTTGCACCCAGCTGGTAAGCAACTTGAAATCGGCTATGCTTTAGTTCCGAGCGAACGAGGGAAGGGCTATGGCACCGAAGCTACCCGAATCATTGTAGACTACCTGTTTCTGTCGAAAGACACTCCACGTATTCAAGCATGCACAGATACTCGCAATCTTGCTTCCCAGAAGACATTAGAGAAAGCAGGTTTCAAAAAAGAAGGAGTGACAAGAAAGAATTTTTTTACAAGAGGAAAATGGACTGACGACTGCCTTTATGCCATCCTCAGGGAGGAATGGACCGAACCAAAGATACTGACGGAGATTTCGTGAGAAATCAAAATGAACCTCATCACGTTGAATGGGTTCCTTTTTTCTCATGCATCGCACAAAGGACGTTGTTACAAGCTTGTCACAAACGCAGAAAAAAGTGCTCCAATGAATCTGCATATGTTTAATTTAAAACATGTTTCTTGATTCTGAATGCAGTTTTCTAATGAATTAAGCAGCTGGAAACAGCAAAAGCTTATAAAAAAACAACCCGTTCTTATTTTATGCAGTGGAAAGACCACCTGTGAAACTGGAGAATCTTGAGGCAACATCGATGAGACGATCAAAACTAGAAACGTACATTGACATCCTTAACGCGTTGGCGCGTTTAGGTCCGTTGAAGATGACCCATATCATGCACAAAGCTAACGTCAACTGCAACATGCTTAGAGGACACCTGGACTTCCTAATCAAACAGGGACTGGTCGAAGAACGAACAATCAAAAGAAGCCACGCAGTTTTTGCAGTCACGCCACGAGGTATGACTGTACTGAAGCATTTCCGGGAACTCGCCCAAGTGGCGTCCATCGTAGAAGAAGTCCAAAGTTAAAACCCAAACTTACCGCCCTTTAACCTTTTGAAAAGATATTTAGACATTTTATCTTTCATAACAATTCTGGTTGGTAATCGTATTTTTATTGTTTTATGGAAAGAGCCGAAAGACACCGCCTTGATCAAAAAGTGCCCTTTTCATAACGTTGGCTTCTAGAAAAAGTCATTTAGGCTCGCCCTCGGTGTCTAGATTTTTGGTTTGTGAGGTGTTGCACGTGCCTCTCTTCATTTATACGCTCTGATATTGGGGGCGTTGAAGAATTTAGGCGGGGAGGTTAGAGTTTGCGGAAGTGCGTGAAGATGGCGAACCATCCAGCAGTTCCCTCTGAACCTGCCCAATCAAGCAAACGGTTTACTTTTTTTAAACCTTGTGTATTCAAGATACATAAAAATCGCCGAAGTGTAAACTTGCTCGATCACTTACTTTCTGAGATTCGCCGATTATTCTCAGAATTGGCGGTTATGTTGCGTTGGTTAGGATTTTGGGTAGCTCCTGTATCTGGAGCATCAGTGAACCCAGCGCGCTCGTTTGCCCCTGATCTTTCTCTTTAACTTCAATACCTAATAGGTATATTTGGTAGGACCCATAGTGGGGGTTGCTTGCGGTGTTTTTTGCTTATCTATTGCGTGGACACGGCCGAATCGATGCAGCGATTGAAGCTGCACAAGGTGACTTAAAATAACTGGACAATAGAGACTAATTATTGCCTAAGAATGATAATAGTGAATAAAAAAGGAGGTTTGTAGAATCATCGAGCATATTCAGCCAAATATAGGTTTTAGTCGCCAGGACCGTTGGCAAAAAGGGAAAGAACTAAGTTTCAAGATTCCATGGGAGAGCCACAGTGAATGGAAACGCTCAAGTAATCTTCAAGACCCTATTAGTCTAATTCAAGAGCATGACAAAGATCGATTATCTTTTTTGCTGCCTATTAAATATGGACGTATGGCGGCTTCAGCTTTTGCTTTTCTTAAAGGCTCAGCAGCTGTCATGGCAGCTGACCTTACAAGTACACCTGTCACTGGCATCAGAACAATGTTGAGTGGCGATGCGCATTTGTCCAACTTTGGCATCTTTGCGTCGCCCGAGCGTAAGCTAATCTTTGATGTGAACGATTTTGACGAGTGTTACCCTGGTCCGTGGGAATGGGATCTCAAACGGTTGGCCGCCAGTGCAGTTGTTGCAGGGCAGGATAGGGGGTTTAAGCTTGAAGATTGTCACGAACTAGCCAAATATGTTGCTAAAAAGTATCGTAAAGCAATAACAAAATTTGCAGGTATGCTAACATTAGATTTGTGGTATTGCTATGTTGACGCTGAGAGGCTCTTGAAAGCATTTAGCAATTCGAAGAAAGAGTCGAAAATTCTGAAAAAAGTCGTCAAGAAGGCCCGGGCTAGCACAGAGGAACAATCACTTGAGAAGTTCACCGAAATCTTAGAGGGTCAACGACGATTTGTTAATAATCCACCGTTGATGGTTCGTTTAACCGACGTTCTTGAAAGTAATGCTGTGGCAGAGAAGGTCGAAGTGGTAAGAAATGATCTTGAGAAAGCCTGGCTTGAGTATGTCAGCAGCGTCGAAATAAGTCGTCGCGAACTACTGAGTCGTTACCATATCATTGATGTCGCTTTAAGAGTTGTTGGCGTGGGTAGCGTGGGAACACGATGCTTTGTTGCTTTGCTGGAAGCCAACTCAATTGATGATGAAATTGTGCTTCAGCAAAAGGAAGCTGAAACTTCAGTGTTAGAACTCTATTTACCGCAACTGGAATTTGCCAATCATGCAGACCGTGTGGTTATAGGACAGCAGTTGATGCAGTCGGCAAGCGATGCCTTTTTGGGATGGAGCCGCGGTTTTGCTTCATCAGGACGCGATTATTATTGGCGACAACTAAGAGATATGAAAGGATCTGTCGATGTTTCTCTGTTGGGCCTAAAAGGTTTTAAGGATTATCTTGCGTGCTGCAGCTACTGTTTAGCCCTAGGTCATGCGCGTTCAGGGGATGTCGTTGGGATTTCAGGATACCTGGACAACGGCAAGCCATTCGACGAGGCGATTGCAAACTTTAGCGTTTCCTACGCAAAACAAACGAAGCAGGATTATCGCACCCTGGTGGATGCGATCAAGACTGGACGTATTATGGCTCAGAAAGGCATTTGATTAACGTCAACAGGGTCAAGATCAAGAGAACTTGAATAAGTAAATATTTGGCGTTAGAGTAGTTTTGTAGGAATCAAATGGACCAGAAAAAAATACTCAGATTTAACCTTGGCAATGTGGAGAATTCCCTTCTTGGCGTAGAACTAAACTGGGGAGTAATCGATGACGAATTGGATAGTGCAAAGATTGGGCGGCGTGACATTTTTGATTCTGTTATTAGAGGTCGATTGATGGATTCTTACAGGCATCTTGATAACCTCCTTGAAAAGGGTGTTGAACCGTTTTCGCCTGAAGGGGTTTCTGAAATTATGGAACTTAACAACATTATTCATTACGGGTTTGATATGCAGTTAAGGCTCGAGTACAATCGGGCTATAGCAGCGAACTCGGAGAAATTCAACGAGAACATCAACCCGATCGAGAAATGGTACAGAAAGCACATGAAGGGCGAGCCACATCCGCTGAAGGTTGCAGCTGAGGTATATGTTGCGGTGCTTGGTTTTCCTCAATTGTTTATTGAAGGCAATCATAGGACAGGCAACTTGATTTCCAACTGGATTAGCATGTACTATGGAAAGCCGCCGTTTGTTTTGAGCGCGGAGAATGCTTTGGCGTATTTTAAGCCGTCGAAGGAAATCAAGAGGTTTGCTGATAAATCGACTTGGAGGGGAAGAGCAAGGTTACCAAAGTACAGGGCTTGTTTCAAGAAGTTTTGGGAAGAGAACATAGATAACAAGTATGTTAAATCTTGAAAAAGGTTAATCTGCACCGTTTGTAAAGCTTTTTGTCGAGCGACAAATCTTTCCCCCGCTAATTTCGGTGAAGAGGACATGAAAATCTCGCGCAAAAACGAACAGTTAACCGAGATAACGTCTTTTTTTGGACAATCGTTTGGGTGCTAGATTAAGACCGGAAACAGCCTTGGAGTTAATTCATAGCAAATCACAAATATCTGCTTAAAGGCTTTTGTGGAAAGAGACGCCTAAAGTGCTTGGTAAACAAAATTCAAGGGTAGATAGCGGAGGGGAAGAAAAAAGCTACCGTGAGTTCTATCTCCAGGCGGATGTTACGCAATCAAAATTTGCCATGGTGCTATTTGCAATTCCCCTTATCGGCTTTATATTTAACGATTACATGTTTTTTGGTTTATCAACCATGTTCTATGGGGTCATTTCTGTTCGCATTGCACTTTTGATTGTAACAGGTTTAGAGTTGTCATTTATTGGAAGAGTGAAAAGTTACAATGCTTATGACAAGATTCTTTTCTTTGCTGTTTTGGCGATGATACTCGGCGGAGGAGTAATCAATGCAACACGTCCCTCGAACTTCATAATTGCAAGCATAATATCAATCGTATCGGTGTTTGTTTTGTACTTGATTGTTCCTCTCAAATTCAAGTTCCAAGTCTTTCTGGCTTCATTTCTAACAGTTGGCGAATCCTTAATCATATTGATTCTTTCCAAAAATATCGGAGATTCTGTTCTCTTTACCCTGCTATTTAGTATGTTTGTGGCAAACTTGGTTGCCGCTTTCGGTGCCTGGCAGACGCATTCCTACAGAAGAAAGAATTACTCGGAGTTCATGCAGCGTAAAGCTTTGCAGGATGAATTGGAGAAGCATGCAAACCAATTATCGGAACTTGTGGAGGAACGAACCAAAGATTTGGTGCAGGCACAATCGCGACTCATGCAGTCCGAACGATTGGCTACTATCGGCGAGATGGCGGGTATGGTTGGTCACGATCTTCGAAACCCCCTTGCCGCCATAAAAAACGCTTCTTACTATTTGAGAAAAAAACAGGGCTCATCACTTGGCGATAACGGTACAGACATGCTAAACGCGATTGACCGATCAGTTGAGCATGCCAACAGTATCGTTGCTGATTTGCTTGATTTTAGCCGTGAAATCCACTTGGACCTAGAAGAATATTCGCCCAAATCCTTGGTAAACTATGTATTGCTAGCAATAAACATTCCAGGCAACGTCAAAATAACACAAAAAATAGCGAGCGAACCTACAGTCTGGGTAGATGCAAACAAAATTGAAAGGGTCTTTACCAACCTTGTTAAGAACGCCATTGAAGCTATGCCTGCCGGCGGCACAATTGAAATAAGCAGCCGCCGAAATGGGGAAAACGTCGATTTCATTTTTGCTGACACAGGCAGCGGCATGTCTGAAGATGTGATTGGAAAGATTTTTACGCCGCTCTTCACAACCAAAGCTGAAGGCATGGGTTTTGGATTAGCCATCTGTAAACGAATTGTTGAAGCGCATGGCGGCAAAATTGGAGTTGAGAGTACACTCAACAAAGGAACAACATTTACGATTTCGCTCCCTATTGAGCAGCAGCATAAGAAAGAGACATCAAATAATTGAGGGCAGAATAGTCAGCGAATTTTAACTGCATCACTTAACCTTTACGAATGGCCTTTCGTCGCTTTTTGGTTTCGGTTTGTGAGGTGTTGTGGGTGACTAGTTGTTTTTTTGTTTTGTATGTTGGTTTCCGTGGGGAATTTTAAGGGATTTCTGAGGTGGGGAGTTAGCGCCCCTGTTATTCCGTAAGTTTCTTATAGTGGGTTGGATAATCCAACCTAACCTATTGGGGACTAAAAGGATGAGAAACAAAAATATCATTTACATTGTTGCAACCATAATAATCATAATAGCGCTATTATCCGGAGCTTTCCTCTACCTAAACTACAAAACACCAAACAATTCAAGCTCAAAAGACATAACCATAGTAGACGACGAAGGCTACACCACCAACCTAACAGCTACGCCACAAAGAATCGTTTCACTAGCACCTAGCTGCACCCAAATCCTCTTTGCAGTCGGCGCAGGTAACAAAGTTGTAGGCGTGACAACCTATGACGATTACCCATACAATTTCTCGGCATGGGTAGCGGCAGGAAACATGACCATTGATGGTGGCTATGGAACACCGGATATGGAAGCCATCGCTTCGCTTCGCCCCGATTTGATCGTTACTGACAGCATCAACGATGCTAGCCTGCCAAGCATGAGAACCTTATACAAAGTGATAGTACTCAACCCAAGCACGATAAGCGGAATCTACACAGACATATCTTTAGTTGGAAAGGCAACAGGCACTCAAACACAAGCTAACGCGGTAGTCGCAAACCTAACAAGCACAATCAACGGGATAGCGACAAAAATTGCTAACTTGCATGAAGCTCCGATGAAAGTCTTTTATGAAGTCTGGACTCCACCGCTCATGACCGCAGGCTCAACGACTTGGATTAACGATGTCATAAGTAAGGCAGGCGGCGTTAACATCTTCGCCAACGAAACTCAACAATACCCAACCGTTGCCTCCGAAACGGTGGTTTCACTTGATCCTGACGCAATATTCTTGCCCACAGAAATGGGGCAGGCTCCGTTCTATGGAAGCGTAGCTTCAGTGGAAGCAACACCAGGATGGAACACAATCAGTGCAGTGCATAACGACAGGATCTTTGTTATCAACGGAGATTTGTTCGCCGAAGCCGGTCCGAGAGTAGCTGACTGTGTGTATGCTGTCGCCGCTGACTTGTATCCGCAGCTGTTCAACTCCACCTCCTAATCTTTTTTTGTTGTGACAAGTAATGAGTGACGGTAAAATCGAAGGCATATACGCCAATCGTTCCTCGCGATGGAAAATAATTCTAGTCGCATTAGTATTAGCCCTGTTTTTAACACTAATAGTATCTCTCAACATTGGTTATGCTTCTATATCGTTCTCTCAAATTTTAGCTATACTAGGCAAGCAAATTCCGTTCCTAAGTGGCTCAATAAATTCAGCCTCAATATCGCCGTCTAGCCAAGCCATAATCATCTTAATTCGTCTTCCCCGTGTCCTCGCTGCTGCTTTAGTCGGGGCTGGGTTAGCTGCGGCAGGAGTAATTTATCAAGGCATCTTTCGAAATCCCATGGCTGACTCGTACTTGCTTGGCGCCTCTGCAGGAGCATCAGTAGGCTACTCCATAGCCGTTTTGTATGTTTCCTCAGCTTTGACAATTGTAGGGTTGGGCATAGCGCAAACTTTCGCTTTCATATTTGCCTTGTTGACCGTTTTTTTGGTATTATTTATTTCAAGAGTCGGACATAGAATTCCCATAACTACCCTGCTGCTTTCCGGTGTCGTTGTGAACATCTTTCTTTTAGCTATGGAAACACTTATGGAGCTTCATTCTGGCCAAGCGCTAACAGGAATAATTGCTTGGCTCGCAGGCGGATTCTCTGACATCGTTTGGCTACAAGTGTGGGCCGTAATGCCTTTCGTCATCATAGGCATAGCCATAACATTCTTCTTCACCCGCGACCTAAACATGCTCTCAATGGGAGACGAGACGGCGCAGCATCTTGGTGTAAACACGGAAAAAGTTCGCCAGCTCCTTCTCGTCATAGCTTCCTTGATGACGGCTGCAGCGGTCGCCATCAGCGGCGTCATAGGCTTTGTTGGCCTTATAATTCCTCACATGACTCGACTGGCAATTGGTCCTGACCATCGAATCCTTCTTCCTGCTTCGGCTGTCGTCGGAGCTATGTTCTTGGTGATTTGTGATGCGGTTGCGCGAGTTGCAACAGGCGCTTCTGAGTTGCCTGTCGGCGTCATAACTGCCCTTGTTGGTACGCCATTCTTCATATATCTTCTAAGAAGGAGAAAAACAACGTATTCGCTTTGAGGCGACAGAAATACATGGTGTCACTAAACATTGATGGTGTCGAATGCCGTTACGGCTCAATCAAAATCTTAGAGAACGTCAGCCTATCGGTGAAGGCAGGTGACTTCGTGGGGATTCTTGGACCTAACGGTTCAGGGAAAACTACTCTTCTTAGAAGCATAAGCCGAAGTCTTAAACCCTACAAAGGGACCATCCTGCTCAACGACAAAGACCTTTACTCTCTCAAAAACATAGAAGTAGCAAAGCAAATGGCGGTGGTTCCGCAGGACAACACAATCAGCTTCAGCTTCACCGCCTTAGAAGTTGTTTTGATGGGACGCAACCCGCACCTGGAAAGGTTCCAGATGGAAACTGAAAATGACATGACTGTCGCCCGAAGAGTTATGAACTTGACGAACACATGGCATTTAGCGTCAAGACCAGTGAATGAGTTAAGCGGCGGCGAAAGGCAACGGGTAATTATTGCCCGGGCACTGGCGCAAGAACCCAAAATTCTGCTTTTGGATGAGCCTCTCACCTACCTGGATATCATCAATCAGCTTGAAATCATGGATTTGATCAAGTCGCTTTGTGTGGCAGATGGAATAATCGCTATGGCTGTGGTTCATGATCTTAATCTTGCCGCTCGCTACTGCAATACTGCGTTACTCCTCAACAAAGGATGCGTTTTTGCCGCCGGATCCTTGGATGAGGTAATGACCAGTGAAAACATAAAGACCGTTTTCAAAGTTGACGCCATGGTTAAGAGAAACCCCGTTACAAATTCTCTATACATTATTCCGTTGTCACCTCCAAAATCTTCTCCGCCGAGAAACTGCGCGATACACATTGTTAGCGGCGCTGGAACAGGAACTGTTTTGATGAAGGTACTGCAAGAAGAGGGGTACAGTCTCACTGCAGGCGTGCTTAATGTTTTGGACACTGATTTTGAGACCGCGGAGTTTCTAAATATACCTGTTATCAGTGAAGCACCCTTTTCGCCTATAACTGAAAAAACCCGGAGCGCAAACTTTGACTTAATGGCCAAATCCAGCATGATCGTAATCACTTCCGTTCCGTTTGGCTACGGTAACCTCTCAAATCTAGAATCGGCGTTTGAAGCAGTAAAGCTGGGTGTCCAAACATATATCATCGATGAGGAACCCATTGACGTACGGGATTTCACCGGCGGCAAAGCAACCGCGCTGATGCAGGAGCTGAAAAAACATGGCGCCGTTTTCATCAAACACGCATCCGAACTGCCTGCTCTAGTCAACGCGAAACATGACTTAATGGAACTGCAAAAAAACGCTGAAACCGAGGTCCCAGGTCACACAAAAAAAGCTACGAAGGAAATCATGCAACCAACTCACCACAAGGAGCAGAACTAAGTGGCATCAAAAACAAACACTGAACTATCGTTTGGCGTAGAAAAACACGGTCGAAGACTGGACCACTTTATCTGGTCATGCACAAGAGCATACCCTGTTAAACATGTTTTTTCTTTGGGCGACGGTGAACCGCTGCCTAATGAGTTGACGACCGCTGAAGCTAAGATGATGCTTAAGAAAGTGGCGGATTTTGGGGCTGACAACCTGTTCATATCCGGTGCCGGCTGGACTGGGGAGCCGTTGATGCGTAAAGACTTCATTGAGCTTATCCGCTACGTTGCCGAATTAGAGTTGGCGCCTTATGTGAAGGTCACTGGCTGGCATTTTGACCGCGAAGTAGCAAAAGAGCTGGCTGCTGCGAATTGTAAAGCTATAGTTTGCTTCGCTGGACTAAAAGAAACCGACGCAAAACTGCGCGGAGAAGATGCTTTCGAAGATAGTTTAAATGCGGCGAAACTTTGTAAGGAGTTCGGTATCCCCTTCGCTGTAAGCGTCATAAACACAAAATACGTCACTAACGAAATTTCTGCCTTAGTCGATTTTTCCATGGAGTTAGGAGCCCGCGGTTTCCATTTGGCTTCGCTGATTCCACAGCCTATAGGAGTGGAGAACCAGCTTAAAGTGCTGGGTCCGCTTGAGTCTACGCCTCAGGAAAAGGAAAATCAGCTGGAGGAAATCTACGAGCTAAACAAGAAAGTCAAAGATAAGATCCTGATTGTTCCTTATGAAATGTTCAACAACCGTCTGCTGAAGATGAAGGAGCCTTCGCGGGAGTTGCGCAGCACCTGCAGCATGTGCGACAACCTCGTCAAAAACGAGTGGCTGGAGATTCTGGAGGATGGAAAAGCATACGCCTGTGCTCCTCTGGGCTTGGAGTTCGGCGATATAAGAACTGATAGCATTCAACAAATCATGGATCGCATGCGTGTATCCGAAAAAATCCAGATGTTGGCTGACCGAAACAACTTGAAAGGCAAATGCGGCGCCTGCCAATTCAAAACCATCTGCGGTGGATGCCGAGCCCGAGCATACATCTACTCCAAAGACCCATTAAACCAAGATCCAGCGTGCGTTTACCAACCGAAAAAATCGAAAAGTTAAAGAAAACTGACAAATTTCGCCGAGGTCCGACAATGACAAAAGACGAGAAAGAGAAAAAACTTGAATCACTAAGAAATAAAGCCTTAGAGTTGGGCGCTATAGATGCAAAGGTAATTCCAGTCGAAAAAATCGTCATTGAAGACCGAGTTGTCTTCAAATGCCGGCTGGGCTGCGAAAAATACGGAAAAACCCTGGCCTGCCCCCCTTACGCTCCAACGCCCAGCGAATTCCGCAAAATCGCCAGCGAATACCACCACGCAATGTTCATGAAGTTTCAGTCACACGCAGAAGGCGACTCCGAACTCATAAAACACCTCGCTAAAGTCAACGACCCATCCACACCCCCAGAGATGAAGGCCAAAGTTGAAGATTTCTGGCTTGCATGGAAGAACGACATGAAGCAGCTTCTTGAGAAAGTCTTACAGCTTGAGAAAGCGGCGGCTGAACAAGGGTATCTTCTCGCCGTCGGGTTAGTCTCCGGGTCCTGTCAGCTTTGCGAAAAATGCAACGTTCAAAGCGGGCTTTGCGTGCATCCCGAGAAGAAACGTTACTCTCAGGAGGGCGTTGGAGTCAACGTGAAGGCAACTGCAGAAAAAGCCGGCGTAAAATTCACTTTGCCATTCAACAAGAACCCTGAAACCTTCGCTCTACTTTTGATCGATTAGGCTCAATTTGAGGCGAATTTTTTGGGTACGCGTTTACGTCATAGAATCGGCTTGGTTTACCTGCCCGGGTCTCTTCCCTGTTTTGAAGATTTCGGAAATCTCCCCACGGACATAGTTTGCTCAGATGGACTTGTCGATGGGAAGCCAGCATCAGAAGTTCTTGACATGATAATAATTCCAGGCGGCAGCCTAGTAGAGTCAAAAAGCGTCAACAAGAAAGTCGCCGATGAAATACTGAAAATGGCTGAACACGGGAAATTTGTTTTGGGAATTTGTTCGGGCTTCCAAATTCTCGCGAAAGAAACCGATATTGGGCGCCTCTCAACTGTGCCGATAACCAGAGAAGGCTTAGGGCTCCTGAACGTGGACTTCAAACCCTTAATTTGCACCGATCGCGTTACCGCAACAATAACAGACAAGAGCTTCATAACCGACAAAGTCGGCACTACGGTTTCAGGATTTCATTGTCACACCTACGGAAAAATTGAGCTCCACAAAGACGGCAAACCTATATTTGTTTCACATGCAAAAAAAGTCAACTATTTCGAGCCCCCTCAAGATTTGATTTCAGGGGTTACCAACAAGCAAGGCAACGTGGTTGGAATATTCATTCACGGACTATTAGACCGGAACCCATCCATAATTGAAAGCATCACAAAATCACTAAACATAACATCAACTGAGCTCGAAGAAGTTCGAAGCGCAAATGCGAAACTTTTGGCACGAATGAAAAGCGAAGTTGGAGTTGCAACCAACATCCACCAGCAACCGTCAACAAGCCAAAAACAAACACGACTACTCCTAATCACGGTCAACAAGCAGCGGCACAGGAAAAACATTCCTCGTAGCGGGCCTCGCCGGCGCATTAAAAAAAACGCGGCTACAAAGTTGGCATCCTAAAAATTGGCGGAGACATTCGAGATGTTGTACCCGCACTCTATCTCACAAAAGAGCCGATGAGAGAATACTCTTCAATCCGAGTATGGGAAAGCGGGTGGAGCGAAGCAGCCGATGCGGTAACTGAAGCCAGCAAAGAATATGATTTTTTGCTTGTTGAAGGAGCCATGAACGCTTTCACGGGGCTGCTGATGGATAATGTTCGGAGACCCTCTTCGACCGCTGAAGTTGCAGCTGCCCTTGGAGCATCAACAGTAGTTGTTGCGAGTTGCAACGAAGAAGGCGTCGAAGGCGGCTTAATTAACGCACTAAACCACGTTAATTTACTCAAGAGCCTCGGGATAAAAGCCACCGGCGTCATACTAAACAAAATCCCTCTAAGCTACCTGACAGAAAACGTCAAGCAAACCATGAAACAAGCTTTTGAAAACGCAGGCGTTGAATTACTCGGAATTGTACCCCGTATTGACGTTGAGGGCAGAGGGATGATACCGGAAATCGAAATAAAGTACGAAGAATTCGGGGCTCAGGCAATCGATGCAGCTGAAAAATATTTGAATTTGGATAATTTGGTAAGAATTGCAGATTCGCCGAAGTTGGTCGCGGTTGATTACATGGCGTTTATGGAAAAATTCAAGAAGTTAGTAATCAATCATGAGCTTAACGCATCTGAAAACCGCGAAGGCGCATGCGGTTCAAATTCTAGATCTATCGTGCAGATGAACAATGATTCAGACCTTCAAAAAGCAAAAAACATAGAAACCGTTGAAGGAACCCGGCGAAGTTATCAAAAGTCTTTTATATATTCCAAGTTTGGATATGTTGCCTTCTTGGTAATTAGGATTATAATAGTGTAGCAATATTTACGATTAACCAATAATTGGAAAGGATGTATGGTAGATTTGACTATTCTGGTTCAAAAGACGGAAACGTGTTACTCAGCGCAGCTAATAATTGCGGCACTAAACGAAGCTCCAGGAATCGGGCTCACAATAGCTGAGATGAGAGATACTCTGGGTGAAATTCCAGTTTTAGTCGTAGATGGCAATAGCAGCGACCGAACAGTTGAAATAGCTAAGAACATGGGTGCAAAAGTTGTTTGCCAAGACGGGATTGGCAAAGGCGACGCCTTAAATAAGGCTCTTGAAAACGCCGACCTAAACGTGGATTATATCATTCTCACTGACGCAGATTACACTTACCCTGCCGAGTATGTTCCCGAAATGATAAAAATACTTGAAGAAAACCCGCTCATAGGCATGGTTTGCGGCAACCGGCTCAGCGGGCAAGTTGATAAAGAAGCCTTGCGTAACGTTTTCCACATTGGTAACAAGTTGCTGGCTTTTGCACATAGCATGCTTAACGGAGTGCCGCTTCAAGACCCGCTGACTGGACTGCGAGTAATACGCGCCGAAATCCTGCGAGGGCGACTTTTGAAAAGCAAAAGCTTTGACATCGAAGTTGAGTTGAACCATCTGGTAGGACAGCTAGGCTTCACGATTCGAGAAATCCCAATTCACTACAGAGCGAGGCTAGGCGAGAAGAAGCTGAAGGTAAGTCACGGCGTCACTATCCTCAAGAGAATATTGTTGGAAACAGCGTATTAGAATTGACGTAGCTGCAATTTGGTTCGTTGTAACCGTAATTGTTCCAACAACTATTGGTATTTTCGTTTACGATAGCGCAAATCTTATATCTTGCTATTGGTGATGTATTTTTCAAGGACAACTTTAGCGGTTCAGCTGTCCTCACTAGATGAAATAGGAGAAGAACAAAATGAATAATCAATCCAAACATAACAAAGCAAAGCTTGATAGCGACGTCGCTCCAATAGTTTTAACGCTAAACGATGTCTCACTTAAAGTAAAGAAAAACTCTGAAAGCGAACCAATTTACATTGACCACTTATAAAAAACCCTCTAAGCCTCAGAAATAACAATGTAGTCCTTGTTTTCTTCAACTAAGAATTTGTTCTTAAGAAATACCCTCATTTCTTGAATGTCATAATCGCCTTTAATCTTCAGTTGGTAAGCATCAGGTAATCCATGTTCAATGCTAACAACAATAGGGCTAACAAGCTGATGATCACCTAACTCTTTTAGAAGAGCGACTGACTCTTCTCTATTCACTTGCTTCCCCTAACTCGCTTATTGGACGTACAACGCTAATAACACTTTGCTGAACATTTCTGTAAATAAACGTTACACTTTCAGGCAAATTTGCATTGTAGAACGCATTTACCAGAAAATACATCCTGATTACTTAATTCGAGAACATTTTTCTGACTAGTGATTTTAAGCTGAAATCTTACTCAGATGCCCAAGTCGTTATTTTTAATGGAAATTTTAATCCAACCAACAGCTTGAATTTGTCTCCACCTTCTTCTGGGATGATGACTTATCATGGTCCACTATTTGATGCACATTCAAGTTTTCGTTTGGCTTCTTCAATCGCTTTAAGTTTTTGCTCACTCACGACTGGAAATTTTATACCTAAAGACAGTATGCTTGTAGTCATTATGTCGGCAACTATCGAACGAGCTAGCCATTTACAATCTGCTGGAATAATATACCAAGGCGCCCATTTTGTGCTTGTATTGTTTATCGTGTCCTCATAAGCTTTCATGTATTCATCCCAATAATCCCTTTCTTTGATGTCGGCATCCGAAAATTTCCAATATTTGTCAGGGCTGTTTAAACGTTCACTTAAGCGTTTTTCCTGTTCATTCTTAGAAATATGCATAAAAAACTTTAGAATCACTGTTCCATTTCGAGCAAGATGACGTTCAAAATTTGCTATATCTTCATAGCGGTTTTTCCAAAACTTGCTGTTATATTTTCTTTCCGGAAGATTTTGGTTTTCTAAAAGATTTCTGTGAACTTTAACAATCAAGACTTCTTCGTAGTATGATCTGTTAAAGATGCCTATCTGGCCCTTTTCAGGTAAAGCTACGACTTGTCGCCACAAAAAATTATGCTCCAACTCCACGGTGGAAGGCTGCTTAAAACTTGTTACCTGGCAACCTTGCGGGTTAACTCCACACATAACATGTTTGATAATGCCGTCTTTGCCCGCTGCATCCATACCTTGCAAGATCACAAGCAAAGCGTAAGTATTATTTGCATAAAGCAACTCCTGCGCCTTCGCCAATTCTCTGCGATTCTGCTCTAAAAGTGTATTAGCCATTTCCTTTAGTTTGCCTTTTCCTAAGAATTTGGTTTCCTCATTTTGCGCCCACCCAGTATCACAGTCTTTCAGTTTTATTTTTGAATTAAATGAGACCTTTCCTTTGTAGCAGGCGTCTGTGGTGAAACATGCCATTTCTTCAATTTGGGCGCTTGGCTTCGTTGGCATATTAATCATCATCTCTTAAGAATCACGTGATTCTTGTTGATTGAACAACAATCTAATGATGCTTAAAAGAAGTGTTAACCCAGAAGACATATTTTGAATAATTATTCGAGCATCAAATAAATCTGAAAAATCAACGAATAGTCTTAAATACCAAAAGAGCGTGAAAACCTAAATTCAAAACAGGAGGCTAAAATAACGAAACAAACGCACAGAGTAGATTTGACCAAGATAGATGGAAACGGAGATATTTCTTGTCCCCAATGCGGTATCATAATCTCTCCTGAAGACTCCACCGAAGAGAAATATTCAATCTTAGAACCAAAAGTCAACAAGAATGGTTTAGAAGAAGTGGAGATTCTCTGTAACAGTTGCGGAAGCCACATTCACTTGACTGGATTTTCTATCCTTCAAGAGATAGCTTAAATTGCGAATTGTCTAATTTTTTTAACCTATAAAACATATTTAAAATAATTGTTCACGCAAAAACTGTGGAAGAGAAATGGACTGAAAGTGCGCCCGATTTTCGGATGGCTATTCATATCACTGGAAATAAAACTAGATACGTCCGGCGGTCTGTCTCACGCAAAACTGACGAAGGAAAACAAGGCTTAGTGCAATTTGCTAAAAGTTTATTGCGTTGGCGGATTTTTCTTAAGAGATTCCCGCATCTCACATATAGTTTCTTCGTCATTTTTGGTCTTTGATTTTTCCTTTTCGTTTTGCTCGTTTACTTCTTTGTTGTGTTGGTCAACTCGATTATTGACCGTTTTTACCAACTGAATAACCAGTTCAATGTCTTCTTGAAGTTTTTTTGGAGTAGTAATAATTGAAATTGTGTCCCCTTGTAAACTGTTTGCATAGTTAGGTTCACCTATCGGGTAAGAATCATTTGATTTTTCTGTTAAAGCTAATGGTTGTGCGGTTTTTTTCAATTCCTTTTCAAAGAGCTCTTGCCAATCCTCCTGCGGGACTCGGTCTAAGGGCAATTCAACAAAAAATGTATCTTCTTCCGTAGAAAGTTTTGTTATCTTTAACGTTTCAGGGTCAATTGTTTTCAGATTTGTTTTCTCAATTAGGTTCAGGATGGTGGCCCTCAAGCATATGAGCTTGAATTCGCCTTTAAGTTTTTGTATAAACTCCTTGTAAGATATCACGATAAAATCCGTACTTGTCAGCTTAGAATTCGTTCCACTCAGTATCACTAATAAATCGTAATACTTAATAAACTATTTAAGGTTGCACTGTTTTAGAAATAATTGGTCCCACATGACAAAAAGAACACCAAGTTTAATGATAGAAAGCGGGTTCCTTGTGGACTTAACATTTCATAACATTCCAGCCTCATTGTTTACCGAGTTTAACGAGAGAATCGTGAAACCATACTTCAAAGGCAATGTGAACTCAGCCATCCAAGACCTAATACAAAAAACACTTGCAGAACAAGAATTTGTTCATTCTCACATAACACACATACGAAATCGTGTGGATACTTCGGCCCAGAAATAACTATGAGTCCTTATTTTCTTCCCCTGAAAATTTGTCCTTAAGAAATATCTTCATCAACTCATCTTCTGAAGTTTCTTTCCACTCAGCAAAAGGCACTCTCAAAAAAGAAGTTTCATAACGCAAGCGTTTATTGAAGTAGCATGAATAGTTTTTTCCAAAGAAAAAGAGGGAAAATACCGCAAAGAAAACAAATGCGTGGCATGTGTAATGGAAACTAAATGTGTTTCGAACGGACCTGCACGTGTTACCTCTTTATTCATATCTTGCTAGGTATAACGGTTTTTCCGCTTCTCTATGTCTCTCTTCAAGAGACACATCCTTCATGATAACAAAATCCGCATTAATGCTCACGTCTTTCTTCTGTAATCCCATTTTTTCCTCCTTCGCTTGTTTAGAATCCACGTTCCCAATATCGTCTCCAGTTTCCTTCATTTCTAGTGCCGCCAAAACAGCCTCATTAATCTCTTCGCGAGCGTCCTTCAGCTTTTCATTAGCATGCTCAAGTCTCTTAAAAACCGCGAACTTTTTGTTTTCCAAAAGGCATTCATTTGTTAAATCCTCTGCATGAGAGAAAGCCGAGGGCCAATGCGTATGTGTTCGAGTAGTCTCTGGGGGTCCAACTAAACAGGTCCTTCTTTTTTCTTTGTCTGACTTGTCCAGAATAACTTCGCTCATGCTTCGTTCCCACCTCCAAGTTAGTTGTGTAGAAACGTGTTTATGGCAAATATTGATTGAAGCTACTTATAGTATTTATGAATTTGAAATTCATGTATTTCTAAAATACAGAGCGAGCGCACAATCTTTTACGTTTGTTTAGGTTCCAATGGGTAAGTCAGGTGCATCGCATTTCCGGCGCATGAGGAAGTCCAGGAGTGCACCCTAATAACTTAATCTCAATGGGTGAGGGTTTAAATTGAATTTGGGAAACCCGTAAACTTATGGGCTAAACTTGATGCTTGATGTGAAAATCTCCAGACGTAATGCTCTTTTATCCATGTTCTAAAAAGTTAACAAGTGAAGCATATTGCTATACAAGGCATAAGCAAATGCTTAAAATCATTCTAAACAAGTAATGAAAAGAGGAGTAAAAACATGAATAAAGGCAGACTTTATGAAGAATTAATTCCACTTGAACAATTATCCTATAAAGGGTACCATACTCCTGAGCTTGTAAATGCTAGAATAAAACAAATTCTAGACGAAGTTAAAAAAGAAATGCCGCCTTTCACTGAAAAATGGGTTAACACCGAATACGAAAACCCTGATTGGAAAGCAACCTGTGAAGCTATGAACGAGAGAACATTAGCAAGAGAAAAGTGGTTTATCAAATGGTTTGGTGAATAAAAATGAGCGAAGCAGTGTACTCGATTCCGATACTACATATACAATACCTTAACCTTAATTGAAATGGATATACCAAATTAAGTAAACACCTGCCACCCAATTCAAAAAAACACCTTTTTCCGTTTGGTTGGACTAAAATTTAATTTTGCGGAAAGTCCAATAATTCAGCTCCACTTTTGGAATTAAAATTTAATGCACGCACACAAAAACATAAAATCGACTTCGTTTATAGTGTCTTAGGTTGTGGTGAGAAAGCATGAAACTTCATTGTGTGAAATGTGGTCGTCTGCTGCCGAAGGATGAGAGCGCAAAATCCTTGCTGCCGTTTGATGTTTATCGCTGTCGGAATTGCGGGGATGGTTTTCTTTTTGACGTGGCTACAAAAGAAGCTTATCTGATTCCTAAAAGCCTAGGACTTTTCGAGATGACACTTGAAAAGGTCAAAAAAGCAATCAACCAAATTTCGTATGATGAAGATTATTAAACTTTTATCGCGAGTTTGACAGTTAATTGTCAACTAAGTTACTCAGTTCCAAAAAAAGAGCACGCTTAGCAGTCTAATGTCAAGTAAGAATTTTTTTCCAACTGACTGCGCAAAGGGCTGAGCAATAGGAAGATTTATCGCCCATGAAGCTAACAGAACCTTAGTACTAATTTGTGCAGTGAGAAAGAGGCGTTAATTTGAGCTTAGGCGTGAAAATTGAGCAGTTGCTTGTGGTAGTGTTTTTAATTATTATTCTTTTCATTATGGTTGCTATACTTGTTAGTCCACAGTTTGCACAAGTGTTAGCTATTTTATCGATATTTATTGTGATAGCCGGTTTAGTTGCAGCGCTTTCAAAAAGAAGTAGCTCATCAACCGAAAATTAACTTCCGTTTCAACGGAGAGGTAACAGAACCCCAGAAAGCGTTCTGTGAAATTGCGTCTGCTCACTTGTTATACTATGTTCACTGAGCATTGACAAACTCTTAAAAACAATTATCTTACACTAGCTGTCTATGAAAGAAGATGTTGTTAATCTAACCTCTCAAAAGATAATGTTGATTATAAAAGGAAAACTAAAAGAGACTAAAGGTGAATGCATCGATTATTGTTTAGAACATATATTTGATGAATGCGAACTCCCAAAACTTAAACTAAAACTGCATATAGCTTGTAAGGGAAACTGTTCTAGCCAGGTAGTAAGTGACTGTCTTTCCCTTGAGGATATAAGTAGAATTCATGATATACTAAGAGAGTTCGCCAAACAAAACAAAGTAAATATTATGTAAAAAATGTCTGATTAGATTTTTTCATTGTTCTTTGAAAGCGTTTTGGATTAGTGTCCCCAAACTTCCCCTAAGGGTAAAAGTGTGTGTGATTAAATTTTAGTCCCATGCGCACCGTCCATCAATAGATGCACCAAGTTGCGGGTCAGGTTTTCAAAAACTCACTTCTTTCGACTGTTTGTAATCTGTGATACATACATGCGGTATTTAGCGAAAAAGTGCACTTCGATGGTTGTAACAGAAAGGCAGTTAGAAATGGATAAGTTGACTATCGCTGGTTTGATATTCGTTATATTGCTAGCTGCAGCATTATGCACGGGATTGGCAGTTCTCGCAGAGAATTCCCAACCACAATTTACGCTACGACCAATGCAAGAGGCATTGCAGATTGAACCCAAAGCCATGACTAAAAACAACGGCCTCTATAACCTTTCCATAACGATTAGTGCAATTGCCCCAGAAAGAATAAACAAACTTCAGCTCAACGAAAACATAACAGGCTTAACAACCTACGTAAATGGGACAATGATAAACACCGCTCATCCTCTTCAAATCCAATTGAACGGCGGCGACTTAATTGAAGTTAACTTTACGATGCCCTGCGCTGAGTATTCTTCAGTAAATGAAGTCACAGTATTATCAACTGGTGTTATGTACTATACGGGACTGCCATTATCGTTTCAGCCGTATCTTGCCACAGATTTAGGTTGGTACCTGCATAACAGCTCAGACCCCGTATCTAATATGACTAACAAGTTCACAATTTATGGCTCTATAAATAATGACGGTGCGACAGATGCGCAAAACTGCAGTTTAACTATAAAGTTTTATGATAACGCAGAATTGCTTCAAACTTCAAATATCCCAATTGGGGACATTAAGGGATTCTTTGGTAGTGATGATTTGAAAACAAATGTTCCTTGCAGTGTTGCTGACTCCGTAACAAGAACAGAAGTCTCCATAAAGGGCGATAATGTTTCGTAGAGAGAGCGATTGCATTTGAAATACAAACAACAGATTCACCGCGCGCACATATCTCGACTATTTACCAAGAAAACTGTCGCGTTACTAGCTTGCATCGTTGTGGTTCTTGCATCATTCGCGTTCATCATGCAGCCTTCAAGTATTCATCCTGGCCCGCCAAAAAACGGTTTCAGCATCATCCAAATTACAGACACGCAGTACTTACCTCAAAGTTACCCTACCCTCTATGACAATTTGACCCACTGGATAGTTGCAAACAATAAGTTTTGGAATGTCTCAATGGTTATCCACACTGGCGACATTGTGAACGTAGCTGACGATAAGGTGCAGTGGCAGAATGCAAACGACGCCATGATGACGCTTTACAATGCTGGGATACCTTATTGTTGGTGTGCCGGTAACCATGATTTAGTGGGTGATTTGGTAGGTCGTGAGCCAAATAATTACACGTATCTTGGCAGCAATTATCCAGCGTTTAACCCTGATCACATGAGTGATAAATCTTATTGGGTTGACAGCATCTACCATGGAACAAGCACAGCGGTAAAGTTCCGTTTTGGCAATATTCGTTTTGCAGTTGTTGATGTGGCTTATAATGCGAATCAAACAGTGCTCGATTGGATGCAAAACATTATCCATACGAACCCAGACGTAAACGTCATTGTTGCTACTCATAACTTCCTTAATGGCTACGCAAAATACGGTTCCCATTCTTCCAACAGCAACCAGTATCATAACAGCACTGTTGACCAAACATGGGCTACAAACTTTCAAAGAATCATAAGCGGTGACTCTAACGTGTTTATGACGCTTAATGGACACGACGCAGGGACTGGCGTGTCAGCGTGTCTCTCGGAGGAGTATGGGCAGACAGAAATTTTCTTTAATTGCCAAGAACTCTACAATCAGCAAGGTTCAGTGTTTGCTCGCATATACACTTTTAACATGGCTAACGCGCAGTTCCCAAAGGTCAACGTGAACACAGTTGCCGGCGCCAACATAGCAAACTCGTCAATCCACTACGGCGAATACATGTCTTCTGTCGGGGAAGAACCAGCGCGATTTAGTTTTCACCCTTATTTGTTGAAGGCTTAAAAGTGGATGTATAGAACCAGAGCGCGCTGACAAGTTCTGGGCGATCCCTTTTAGAATTGACGTAGAGCATAGATTTAAAGGCAAAATTATTGTACTTTATGTCGGTGGTAGAAAATGTCTTCAGAGGGAAAGGAAACCGAGTTTATTCAAGCGGCGAATGCTTTGGAAGAATTTATCAAGATACTTGTTAAGGAATATCCGTTGGTATTCAAGGAAGGGTCAGGTGCTATAAATATTCGTTCTTCAAAAAAAGAACATTCCTTCCCATACGAGGTCTCGCTAAAAATAAGGAAAAAGGAATAAACCAAGACTAATCTAAGGTTTTTTGCAATTCCCCAAGTTATTTTAACCCAGTTCTTGCGATCAAAAAATCATTTCATTTAAACATACCCTACACTTGATTCTGGCCATGATTTTTTGAGAGGTGTAAACTTCCTTATCCCGCGAATAAACAATTTTTATATAATGGGCCAGCTTAAGTAGAAAGATAGGTAAACCTGAAGTTCAGGAAGAAAAAAATTGCTTCTAAACAAACTGTATCCCAGTGAAGGTTAAATCATGATCTCAGACAATTCCAATAAAACAGGGATGAAACTTTCCAGAAGCGTCATTATCTTTGCCATAGTGATGATTGTGAATGTCGTGATAATCATTCTCTTGACTCCGATCGGCTTTGAGACCCGCCCGCAATCCCACTTGAAGCCTCTCGGCTACATCGCGATTACTACAATTTTTGTAGGTCTCGCATTGGACCTGGCGACAATCGGCCTTCTCTTCAAAAAAGTCAGGGTTAGATTAGCTTCAACTCTGGCGATCGTCAGCTCGGTCCTCTTCTTCCTGATCATTGCAGTAGATCGAACCGGCTCCTTCTTCTCAGTCCCGATCCCACCAGCAATCAGCACCCTTGAAATCCTCCTGCTTGCCGTACTAATCGTAACTCTCTTTATCGCGTCAATCGTCTACAAGGGGAGTAAGCCGGCTTCAAGCAGATGAATTTCGCATTTGCGTTCAAGGTGTTGAAGACTTGGTAAATGTGACCTAAACTTAATTGATGAACGCGTCAAAAGTAGAGTACTGTCAAAAGATGGGTTTAGGGGAAGCCTGTAATTAGGTCGTACAAGTAGGCGTCCCATTCCGCTGCTTCCTTCTTCAGGATCCCCAGTAAATCTGTTAAGAATCTGTGATGCTTCTTCTCATCTTCCAAAATATTCAGAATAAGTTGCTTGATCTTTTTGTCTTTTACAACTTGGCTGATGTCTTTTGCCTGCTTTAACATTTTAGCTTCCTCTGCAATGTGACTCGTGATCTCTTTTTGCCCGATTTCTTGGCTTTCTTTGCCCATTACCGCTGTTGAATTCAGGTCTATGAGCATCTGATAAGTGTCTGAGTGCCTCATCGTGTCCAAGATGATGCTGTGAATAAACAGTTTAATGACGGGGTTCTGTGCCGATTCATACAAGGGGGTGAGCTTTTTAGCGGTTTGGTCTTCAAAGTCTTTCTGTTTCTTGATTTTGTTAAGAGCATCCTCATCTAGAATTTCCCAAGACAAAACAAACTACCTCACTATTTCTTCAGCGCAATTCCTATTTAACTCTTTAAAAAACTCAGTTCAGAAGCGGTTTTAGTTCTTGCTTACATGACTTTGGTGACTTCAACTATCGAGTCGGCGGGGAAGTTAATCTTCTGAAGTGCCGCTTCCAGAACCTCTTTGGATGGGGCTTCAAACTCGATGAGGGCTTTTTCCACTTGAGCATTCGACTCAGGAGCACAACAATAGCAGGTTTTCAAATGGACATCTTTAATGCCTGCTCTCTCAAAGACGTCGGTTGTACCTATAATGCAGGTAAGCCTGTTAAGTTCGATTTGAGGTACCTTCGAGTTAACTATAAAGCGTTTCACGGTTCGAGTCTCCCAACCTAAACAAAACCAAAAGTATCATATAAGTTATGTGCAAGCCCGGTAGCTAATTTCGCAGTTCTCAAAAGACCTTTAGTTCTAATGATTATCTCCTTCATGTTTATATTATAGTTTTGAACGATAATATTATAGCCTGATAGATGTGGGAAAAGGTAATGGAAAAAATAATAGAAACGCCCATTCACCGGATTTTAGATACAATCTCATCTCATTTAGGCGAGCCTTTGTCAATCAACCAACTAACCGAAAAAATTAAAGAAAAATATGGTGCTGCGTATTACTCAAATATCTATAAACAAATCAAAGAATTAGAAAACAAAGGATTACTAACAACCGCTTTCTGTGGAAAATCAAGCATAGTTAAGCCCAATTTCGATAATGAGTTAATAGTAGAATTATTTGCACAAATGGAAATCGAAAACAAGATTAATTTTCTAAAAGATAAGAAAGAATTGTTAATTGTCTTATCAAGCATGACTAAAATTCTTGATGATATTTGCTCAATAAAGTCAATAACCTCAATAAATCCTGAAAAGAATTCTGAACTCAACAGGCTGGAACTACTCTTTCTTTTAAGAAAAATGATTGACTATAAAGATGTCACATCCGAGCTCTACACGAGAATGAGAGAATTACAGGACCAATACAACTTGAAGATAGACAGCCTTATTCTAAACGAAGACGATTTTTCTTCCTTGATAAGATCAAACGAAATAAATCCCTTAAGAGAAGCCTTTGCCAAAAAGATAACCATCTTCTGTCCCCAGGCATTCTGGAGTCAAATTAAGGAGATCTCCGAAGAATCCGAAATCAAGACAATAGAGATAGAGACAAAACCTAACAACATTTTAGAAACAGATCTAATTTACAATCTTAACCGATTCGGCTACAGAGAATTTGGCAACAGGATATCTCAAGCTAACAAGTACTGCATTGAATATATAATCACAAGTTTACTACTTTCAAATGATGCAAGAAGATTAGAAGCCATCCCAATAATTCTCGCAAAGAATAACTTTCGAAGTAATCTATTGGCATTTCTTTGCCAAAAGTATAGAACTACAAGCAAACTCTTGGGACTGCTAAAAAGTCTCCAAAACATTAAACCAAACGATAAAATTAGGGACACAATCAGTCTTTTAGAGATTTTCAAAGAGGAGCAAGAAACACCAGCTGATGAAGAGAGCATAAGGCGAAATATGAGGCTCTATAATGCCATTAGATAAAGCCGTATTATTTAACCTCTTGAAGAACTTTGACGAGGAAGCAAAAGAAAAGATTACTCTAGTTGCAGTTGGCGGCACGGCGATGACACTCCTCGACATCAAAGTATCAACTTTAGATATTGACTTCACTGTTCCCAGCGGTGATAAAACTGAGTTTGACAGAGTTCGAAACTTAGTGCCTCATGGATTCAAAATAGATGTTTACGTAGATGGATCGGTATTCTGCAATACCTTACCGGATGACTATTTAGATAGAAGCAGTGAAATAAGAAACTTCACTAAGATTTTTTTAAGGGCTCTGCATCCTGTAGATATAATTGTGACAAAAATAGGCAGACTAGACGAGCGAGATGTTCAAGATATTGAAGCGTGCATAAGAAGGTGCAACATTAAGAAGGAGGAAATAGTGGCAAGGGCAGCCAAAATCATTTACGTTGGTAGAGAAGAAGACTATAAGTACAATCTTCAATGGGTCATGGCAAATCTCTATTCTCATTAATTAGTTAGAGGAACAATAAAGCCAAAACCTGAAAACATCAGGTTGTCACCGCATTGTCACTTGCTTTGCGACAAATTCGTTCCAAGTTGGCAGTGATTGACCTTCTGGTCGGTTATGAGTCTCTAAGAATTCAAGCATACAGGACACTTGTTGCTTGAGCCCAAACCTTTCCGCTTCCTTGAACAATGTTTTGTCGATTTCGTTTTGAGTTTTTTGAGCAGCAGAAGGGCGTAAGTTGTTTATCGCACAAACTTATGTCGGATAAAATCAGAGTGCCGATTGAAAAGCAGATGACTCAAAAATGTCTACTTGATAACTGATTGTGGTGTAAAGCTTTGCTCCCTAAATGCTTTTGGTTAGAATGTTTTGTGGGGGTTCGGCAATGATTTTGTTGCATGCCAAAGAAATCTGTTGAAGTCAGTAGGTGGGTCCGCGAATGCCTAGTTAGTGATGGCTCAAAATATTGGGCGCAAGGGATAATAAAATGGGCGCAAAATGTCATGGCTTCTCCGCTTATAAGACAAAGTTGCGTGTTGTTGCGTTTTAGTTTTGATCTGAACGCTCGCTTTTGTTCTTAAGGTAAACTTAACGAAAATCTTAATATTTCTAGCTGACTTAAGGGGGGTTGGCGGCAGTAAGGATGATTGGAGATTGGCAAGAAAGAATTGTAGTTGACCCAAAAGTCTTAGTTGGAAAGCCAGTTATTAAAGGCACTCGGCTTTCAGTTGAGTTTATTTTGGATCTTCTTGCTAACGATTGGACAATCAAGCAGATACTGGATGAATATCCCCAGTTGGAGCGCGAAGACGTGATGGCAGTTTTGAAGTATGCCGCTGAAATGGTTAAGGAAGAGAAGGTATATCCATTACCCTAAACTTCCTTGCCGACGAAAACATCTCTGGCAAAGTGGTTAGCGCCCTTTATCGCTTGATTAGATAGAGTGCAGTTTCGCAAAGTTTAAGTGTATGTACATAAGTACATAATATTATGTACTTAGAGCCCTTAGAGCCCTTGTCTAAGACTTCAATCGAGATTCTTTCCTACTTAAGCTCAAGAATACGAGAGAGTTTCACGGTGCGACAAATAGCTGAAGCAATAGGAAAGGATTACAAAATAACCCATGTAATGACAATGCGCCTAGCAGACCAGCACTACATAATCGCTGAAAAGAAGCCTCCAGTAACCTATTGCAGACTCAACCTCAAAGGCAACTCTTCACTTTTTGCTTACATTGAAGCAATCCGAGCTAGTCGATTCTTCGCGGCACATCGAGAGATAGAAATCCTTGTCGGCGATTTGACGTCAAAGATTTCTTCACATTTCTTCACACTCATATTGTTTGGCTCACATGTAAAAGGAACAGCTTCAGCAAGGTCCGATTTAGACATCCTCTTTGTTATTCCTGAACGGAAATTTGAAAAAGAAGTAACGGCAACTGTAGGATCAGTCCAGCGTGTCAGCCCTTTAGGACTCCATGAGATAGTATTAACGAACGTTGAGTTTACGAATCTTCTTAGACAGAAGAAACCCAACGTCGCTTGGGAGGCAATAGATAACCGAATTGTCCCATATGGCGCAGAAATGCTGTTCAAAATGTTGGAGGAAGCACTATGATAGAAAAAGAAAGGATAGATGAAGCAAGACGAAATGTGAAAATATACATTGAAGACGGCCTGTTAAAGACTGGCAATAAAGATGCAGCGAGGTTTGTTGAATTTTTCATGGCTAACGCTGAGTCCTCTCTGCGAACAGCTTCAATTCTGCAGGAAATATCAGACGCGAACAACCTTAAAGAAACATTAAAAGTCAGCTTAGATTTCGAGGCCTATCTATGGGTAATTGTTTCCTCATATTACTCAATGTTCTATGCAGCAACGGCAATTCTGGCCAAACAAGGCATCAGAGCCACCGGACAAATAATCCATAAAGTCACTGCAGACGCTCTCATTCATTTCTTTGGCTCAAACGAAAAACCGGCCAAATTACTTGAGCAGTACGAAGAAGCTCAAACTGTCGGATTGGAACTTGTCGGTCGAGAAGAGCTCATGAAAAAAATGCAGAAGAAAGCAGACGAATTGATTATTTCCTATGAGGGCGAGCGAAAGAAACGAAGCAAGTTCCAGTATGACATTGGAGTTCAAGCAAAAAAGGGATACGCCCAGACATCACTTCAAAGGGCAAGAGATTTTGTTTTCGAAATAAGAAAACTCCTCAAGACCTAAAGCGCTTTTTCATACTATTGAAAACCTATTTGAACTTTTTAATAATATGAAATAGAGAATAAATTGCATCTTCACAATTTTGGAAATTAGAGGTTTTCTGGTCCAAAAGCTGGTTCATCGGCTACTGACGCAACTATTTGTTCGGCGTATTCTTCTTGCTCTTCGTTGCCGCTGACTGCAAGCCAGCATGCTCCCTCGGCTCCGCAGACCCCGCCCGAAGCGATCAACTCAACACATGCGCCAGATAACGCAGCCAACGCGTCAAGCTCAGTAAACACTTCTCCGGGAACCGGCAGCAAACGGCTTCCACAGGCACCGGGCTCATTAAGCTTCTCGGCAAGGGCAAACAAATCGCCGTCAACGCGTTTCTCTAAGCCTACGGGTATTATGAGTTTTACTCGGCGTCCCACAACGGCTGGCAAGGCTAAACCTATGGTTCCTGCTTTGGGGTGACCAATCAAAATCGCGGCCTGTCTACGGGTTAAATCAAGGGCGTTTGCGCCTTTCAAGATGACGTCGCCCTCCTTGAGTGAGTCAACAACATCCTCAATCGACTTGCCCTTATGCCAAACTCCCTTGACTAAGACGACGTCGCCTGGAAACGCGGTCACGTCGGATAGGCGCCCTGTTCCAGTCACGGCTTTTTTTGAGGGCAGCGTTATGCCGCGGAAAAAGTGTTTCCTTGAAAAGTCGCATGCGATCTGGTGCGTTTTCAGGATTTCTTCAGCAACGTATCCGTTGGTTGTTCCGGCGACAATAACAAGTGTCCCGTTTTTGAGCGCCTTTCTTATCGCTGGGTGGTTTGCCAGGGTTTTCGCAATTAAACGTTTTCCCGCCGCTGGAGTGATAACGAACTGTTTCAAAGTAAGCACCTTAAAGATTGTTACCTGAAGGTGCATAATAACAATTTTGTCGGCAACATCATTATTCTTCGCAGGATAACTTCCGAAACCAATTTCTGGAATTGAAAAATTTTCAATTTATCCAAAAACCATAGATTTATCGTCAGATAGAGCCGAAATTCATAAATCTAAATATGCAGAGACCCTAAACTAACCGTCATTAGAGCGTGCCTGAAGAGTTATCCTTAAAAGAAACTCGGCGCCCATACAAGCGCGGCACTAAAAACAAAAATGACGAATAAAAACCAACCGATGGCGAAGTAAGTTGAAAAAGCCGTCTGTAAAAGGATTCCAAATACCGTTGGCCAAGGAAGCATTAAGCTTTCCGAGGTTGAAGAACACCAAATAGAAAAATAGAGTTGGAACACATGTCGGACAAAAAACTTCAAACAATAGATTTCAAAAAAGGAAATGTGAAGGGTAATTCTTATGGGAACATTGAATCTTGATAGTATTTTTAACCCTAAAAGTGTAGCTATTGTCGGAGCCAGTGACGCTGAAGGCTCAGTAGGCTACGCGATTGTAAAAAATTTTACTAAAATGGGGTTCACGGGCAAAGTTTACTTTGTCAACATCCGAAAGCCAGAGATTTTAGGCGTTAAAACATTCAAGTCAGTTGATGAGATACATGAACCTGTCGACCTAGTTATGATTGCCACACCTGCCAAAACTGTTCCTGACGTCATGGAGGAATGTGGACGGGCAAATGTGAAAGGCGTAATCATCGTTTCCGCGGGCTTCAAAGAAACAGGTGCCGATGGGAAAGCTTTAGAAGATAAGATTCGTCAAATCGCCAAAAAATATGCAATCCGAGTTATAGGACCAAACTGCATCGGCGTGCTACGCCCCAAAAACAATCTTAACGCCACTTTTCTGGATAAAATGCCTAAACCAGGCAACGTTGCTTTTCTATCTCAAAGCGGAGCTTTAGGCTCAGCAGTTCTTGACTGGGCAATCCACGAAAACATCGGCTTTAGCAACTTCGTCTCCGTCGGCTCCATGGTAGACGTAGACTTCGGCGACCTGATAGATTATTTCGGTTCCGACCCAAAAACCAAAAGCATACTGATGTACGTAGAAGGCATAACAGATGCACGCAAATTCATGAGTGCAGCAAGACACTTTGCAAGAGCCAAACCTATAATAGTAGTCAAATCTGGCAAATTCGCTGAAAGCGCAATGGCCGCAGCTTCTCACACGGGTTCGCTCTCAGGAGAAGATGGCATCTACGACGCTGCTTTCAAACGTGCAGGCATAGTAAGAGTCAGTGAAATCGCTGATTTATTTAACTCCGCGGAAGTCTTAGGATCGCAACCATTACCGAAAGGCCCGAGACTAGCAATAATAACTAACGCGGGTGGGCCCGGTGTAATGGCGACGGACGCTTTAATTGCTTATAATGGCAAGTTAGCGAGTCTAAGCCAGAAATCGCTGGATGCTCTCAACGGTGTGCTACCTCCATTCTGGAGCAAAGGCAACCCAATCGACGTTTTGGGCGACGCGAAAGCCGACCGTTACAAAGCTGCCCTTCAAGCTTGCCTCAACGATGAAAACATCGATGGAATCTTGATTATTTTCACTCAGCAAGCAGTGTCAGAAGCAATCGAAATTAGCAAAAACATCGTTGATCTTGTACGCAACAAAACTAACCAAGACAAAACAATCTTAACCTCGTTTATGGGTTTTGGCCCAGTTCAAGAAGCCAACAACATCCTAAACGCAAACAACATCCCAACCTATTCAACTCCTGAACAAGCAATCAAAACATACATGTACATGTACGAGTACCAACGCAACAAAGAACTCCTATACGAAACCCCAGAAGAGCTACCATACGACGACTCACCCCCAAAACGACCCATAATGGTCATATTACGAAACGCTGCATTTGAAGGCCGAGACGTATTAACTGAAGACGAAGCAAAAAAAATACTCAAATACTACGATTTCCCCATCGTAACAACAGAAGCTGCAAACAATGTAGAAGAAGCAGTGCAACTTGCCCAAAACATGGGTTTCCCAGTTGTACTAAAAATCCTCTCCCCCCAAATCCTCCACAAAACAGACGCAGGCGGAGTAATCCTAAACATAAACACCCCAAACAAAGTTCGCGAAGCCTTCGAAACTCTAATCCAAAGAGCAACAGCCTACAACCCAAACGCCCAGATAATCGGCGTCACAGTTCAACCCATGGTCGAGAAAAAAGGCCAAGAAATCATAATCGGCGGAAAAACCGACCCAGTCTTCGGCCCAGTAATACTATTCGGAATGGGCGGTGTCGGTGTAGAACTTTTCAAAGATTACTCAATTGGGATTCCACCATTAAATACAACTCTGATTCACCGCATGATGGAAGACACAAACATTTACCAACTACTCAAAGGATACCGAGGTTCCGCTCCTGTTGATCTTAAAAAACTCGATGAAACCATGCTGCAATTCTCTCAGTTGCTTGTTGATTTCCCACAAATAAAGGAAATTGACATCAACCCACTCTTAATCAACGAGAAAGAAGCATGCATTCTTGACGCCCGCATCGTAATTGATAAAGATGCAGTTTGCCGCAAATTTGAGTTACACGAACACATGATCATTAGTCCTTACCCAAAAAAATATGAAACCATTTGGCGCCTAAAAAGCACCCAAGAAGTATTGCTGCGCCCAATAAAGCCGGAAGACGAACCCATGTGGCTTGAAATGTTCCAAAGCTTCTCAGAAGAATCCATACGATACAGATTCTTCCAAATGCTAAAAGACACTCCCCGTGAAGTTCGAGTCCGCTACTGCAACATTGACTATGACAGAGAAATCGCAATTGTCGCTGAAATGGTTGAAAACGGAAAAAGAAAAATCCTCGGCGTAAGCCGCGTCATCATTGAGACTGATGGAAAAAGCAGTGAAATGGCCTTCATCGTAAGCGACTACTGGCAAGGACTAGGTTTAGGAACTAAAATGGTGGACTACGCCCTTGACATCGCAAAAGAAAAAGGCGTCGAAAGCGTCTACGCAATAATGCTGCAAGACAATTACAGAGCTTTAAGTTTAACAAAGAAAATGGGCTTCAATCTTGAATACTTGAGCGACGGAACAGTTAAAGCATCACTTAACTTAAAAAATGAAGACATAGATTCACGATGCCTAATAACAAACGTACCTGAACCACTTCAAGAACAAACAAAACAACCAAAAACCACGAAAACAGAAGAAAAAACCAGCCCAGCCTAATCAACAAGGCACCACATATTTCAGCGCAATTATTGTCTACGTTCTTTGTAAACTTGAGCACGCTGCTAGATTCTTCGGTTAACTTGTCATCCCAGGATTCCCAACACGTGCCCAAATAACATTCATAATCATCCTTCTACCTTAGAATAATTATTCAATTGTGAGTAATAATTGGGGATACCTCGTGTTAAATTGGCAGGCCACTGTTTTTCGCACCATTGGGCGAATTCTTCTTCAGTAAGACCCTTTGCTATCTTCGCCTCCAGATCATCGAGTTTCCCTGGAGCTATGTCGCCTTTTGTTACTCCGTTTTTCGTCTGTACTCTAAGGCCTATTTTTTGAACTCGATCGTCATCTATTGAGGTAATCAACATGCCAGCGTTCACCATAATAACTCGATTACCTTAGAGACTAAATTCTCTAGAATTAGTTTTTGCGCCGAGACCTGAGTATTTCCAAGTTTTTGGGTTTCAGCAACAAAGCAAGAGCAAGAGACACTACTTTTGACAAAATCTTTTGTGCAAACTGTTTTAAGTTATTTGAAACAATAATGAGTAAACTTGCTCATTCAACTATGAATGAATCGCGGGAAGATCCATCAACGGAAAACTGAAGACATGACAGAAGACTCTGAATACAAAACACGCCATAACAAAATAGATGTTTTTCTCAAAGCTGGAGGCTGGAATGTAAATGACCCATCAAAAGTCATAGTTGAGGTGGACACAAAAAACTCTGATTTTCAAAAACACTACTATAAAACCGTCAAAGAAACTCTAAACGATCCCAATGCAGACCAAAAAGCATACGCTGACTACTTGCTCTTAGATAAATACGGTTCACCTCTAGCCATTATTGAAGCTAAAAAATCGTCGAAAGACCCCATTATAGGTCAAAAGCAAGCAGAAGGTTACGCTGACGATATAGAAAGACAAACTGGAAAAGACGTTTTTGTTTTTCTATCCAATGGATATGAAATATGGTTTTGGAACAGAGCTTTTGAAAATCCTCGGATGATCAAGGGCTTTCACAGCAGAGAAGCGCTTGAACGAATAAAATACCAAAATAACAACCGAAAACCATTCATTGAAGTTCCTATAAAAAAAGAAATTGTCGATAGAGATTACCAGCTTGAAGCCATAAAGCGCATAACTGAAGGATTGGATAGGGGAAAAAGAAAGTTTTTGATCGTGCATGCAACAGGCACTGGAAAGACCCGAACCGCGATGGCGTTAATAGATGTCTTGTTGAGGTCTAATCGTGCACAAAAAGTGCTGTTTCTCGCAGATAGGAAAGCCCTCAAGGATCAGGCATATGATGATGGCTTTTTAACCTTCTTTCCGAATGAATTAAAAAATAGGATTTCTTCCAAAGTAATCAAAAAAAATTGCAGACTATTTGTTTCCACAATTCAGACTTTCATGGAGTGTTATCAAGAGTTTTCTGTTGGAGATTTCGATGTTATCGTCTCAGATGAGTGCCATAGGTCTATTTACAACAAGTGGAAAGATGTCTTCACATATTTTGACGCTATAGAGATAGGTCTCACAGCGACACCAAGCGATATGATTGAGAAGGATACTTTTAGGTTCTTTGATTGCCGAAACAACATCCCAACACACGTTTACACTTACGAAGACGCTATCAAAGATAAGTGGCTTGTTCCTTTTGAGATTTACAAAACACAGACCCATTTTCAGATTGCGGGCGTAAAAGCTGCAGACATCCCAAGCGACGTTCTAAGGGAACTTCTGGAAAGTGGAGTTGAACCAGAAGATATTAACTTTGAAGGAACAGATATAGAAAAAAAAGTCGCAGTCATAGGAACAAACGAAGCCATTGGGTTCACGCAATGAGTATCAATGAAGTTGTTATTGATACCGAACTCGCAGATCCAACAAAGAATCCCGATGAAGAATTTCTTTATGTAGATATTTCAAGCATAGATAACAAGAATGGAGCGATTATAAGCTATAAGCGACTAAGAGGCGCTGAAGCTCCAAGCAGAGCACGTAAGCGCATAAGAGAAAACGACATTATAGTATCAACAGTCAGACCTAATTTGAATGCTACTGCTTTAGTACCAAAAGAACTAGATAACCAAATTTGTTCGACTGGATTTTGTGTTCTTCGGTCAAATGGTCGAGTAATTCCAGGTTATCTCTATTATTATACCAGAACACCTGCCTTCATAAAGTCTCTAATGACTAAAGTAAAGGTGCTTCTTATCCAGCAGTGTCGGCAGAAGATGTTAAACGAGTAGAAATTCCAATTTTCAGCATCGAGGAGCAGAGAAAAGTTGTATCTACTCTCAAATGTGCTCAAGACCTACTCAAAAAACGTGAGTACGCAAATCACTTGGCAAACAAACTTATTCAAGCTGTCTTTCTGAAAATGTTCGACGATCCATTGACAAATCCTAGAGGTTGGAAACTCTTGACTTTGAAACAAACAGTTACAGATATTCGACCAGGTTTTGCGTATGGGAAATACAGCGCAGAAGAGGGTATTCCTCACCTGCGACCCTTTAATATATCCAAATCAGGTGAACTTTACTTAGGTACCATGAAGTTTGTTCCGAAAGAAAAAGCGAGTGAAGAATACAAATTACAACTAGGAGATGTAATTTTCAATAACACAAATAGCCGAGAACTTGTAGGAAAAACGGCGCTCATTAACAAGAATTTTGAGGCAACGTTTTCAAATCATATAACAAGATTGAGATTTGATAAAGAAATAGTATTGCCTGAGTATGCAGGTTTTTTGCTAAATTACTTTTACCATCTAGGACTTTTTGCTTCTATGTGCAAAAAATGGGTAAATCAAGCAGCAGTTGACACAAAACAAATTCAAATCATTAAGCTACCTGTTCCACCAATTGAACTTCAGAATAAATTCGCTACAATCGTTGATCGTCTTGAAGAACTTAAAGAAAAGCAGAGTATCTTGACACAACAGATTGATGGCTTATTCAATTCGCTAATGTCCGAGGCATACAAAGGTGAACTTGTATGAGTAGCCGTTTTCTTTTTAGAACCAACTGGGATTTGTTATGGCGAGAAATTTGGATTCCATTAACCAAAAGACCTGATGTGCCAAGCGATTTATTTGTAGAAATTTATCGCGCGCGCGCATGATGGAGCACGACCTTTGAGTTCTTCCCAGAATAAACATGCAAATCCTTTTATCCATCTGTCAATAGGCTGGATCAATACTTGATTTTCAGGCGAAATCTTATTTTCAACATCCAAAATGGTTACAACATCCCGAGTAATGAAGGATGCAATTTTGTCACCTATCCCCGGTATGTTTCTCAGTAACAAGAAAGTATCAACTGTATTCGAAACAACATTAAGTCCTAGATACTCGAAGGGGTTATAATGAATCGAGCCTTGAGCTAGTCTTACAGTGCCTTTTACGACCCCTTCATTGTTCTTCCGGTTGATGCCTACCCGTTTTTGGGTACACAATTGAATGAAGTTTTCCCAAAGAACCTCCGGGGCATTAGGCAATTGAATAAATTTTTCATAAGACCCTTGGACTTTTTCGACTTCAATAAGAGCCTGAACTGCAAATGATCCATACCCAGCTTGCTCGCCTCCGGCTCTGGCAAAACTATTCGCCAGTATGAAACTCAGCCCAGCTTGAGGATTAGTAAGTAACCCTTTTGCTGCACTAGGTCTCCTTTCATGTTCCGATTGATATTTCTGAGCCCAAGTTTCAGATAAGCTCTTAACAATATGCAGAACTTTCTCTTCATTCAATTATGCTCATCACCATTAACTTTATGCGCCTTCAATAGATAGATTGCCTCGCAACGAGTTCAAATCATTTTTTGTCCATTCAACCAATGATTGAATAAACTGTCCAAAACGCCCTGTCGGCTCGTATTTTTTCCCTTTTCTAATTGGACTAAGATCCAGTAGGAGATTGTTTGATAACAGAATTAGATTGTTCTTAGGTAAACCAGAATTATTTGCAAAATCATTCACATAATCATCTAAAATCCTACTTGAGCTCTTTCTATGAACAAGCGCCAAACTCGGTAGCAATACAAAAACTTGCTCAGGACTTATGTTATAAGTCTCATAGTATTTCTTGAATTGCATACTTACTCTCTGAATCAGGGCCTCCGGATCGAAATTGCTTTTCCCTTCTTTTAGTTTAGCCAAATCTTTGTTTGCTCGTTCGCTAGAGAAAAAAGCTTGAATCCATCCTGCTTTAGCTTTGATTTCCAATATTGCAAGAGTTTTCCCGCCATATGCTATTCTAATGTCCGGTGCTGTTTTCCCTTGTTGACACCTCAGATAAATCGACCAATGCAGGTTTTGAAATCTGGAGTAATGGAGCATTACTCTGGCTATAACAAATTCCAATTCGGAGGAAATCGGATTATGATAGCGAACCCGGAAATTATCTTGATCAAAGCTTCGCTGAGTATGCGCGGAAGAATACAATTCTTCGATAGAGAGAAGGAGCAACTTGCCCACTGCTTTTCCCTCTGAGAGTCTACAAGCAATATGCCGGGCTTTTCGATCCAAATATGCATAATAATTACTTTTTAACTCGCTTAGCTTTTGGCCCATATAAACCAATAATTCATGGTTGGCTAATAAATTTTTAAAAGTATTTTGCATGAGAAATTCCTTTTCTTTTAGTTGAAAAAGCTGTATCACTTTTTGAGTATTTGTCGAGTTGCCTTCTAACTATGGGGCGTACCAATAAATGCACTTTTAGAAAGGTCCATTCCAATTTTCCCAAACTGGATTTGATTTACCGGACTGTAACACAATTGTTGTTTCTGACTTGCCACTGACTTGAGTTTTTAACTGCAAAACGTTAAATTGATTTTTGAATAATACATTGTGTACCCTTAAGCTTGGCGATAACGGATGACTAATCTTTTCGGCAACTTGAACCCTCAACAGCAGGCTGCTGTCAAAGAAATTGAGAAACCCCTCCTCATAATCGCGGGTGCTGGTTCAGGCAAAACTCTAACTGTTGCAAGCAAAATCGCCTATCTGATCGAACAGGGTGTGAAGCCTGAGAATATTTTGGCGTTAGCTTTTAACGAGAAAGCCGCCGAAGAGCTGAAGGAGAGAGTTATTGGTATGCTGGAAAATTCAGAGGACTTGAGCATATCGACTTTTCACTCTTTTTGCAACCAAGTAATACAGGACAATCTTTTAAGCACTAAACTTAACGCTAATTATAGAGTTATTACTGGTACGGCTCAGCTGGTTTATTTTACTAAGAACATTAACAGGTTTGGCATCGAGTTTTTGGAATTTAATCATGAACCCTACACATTAGCGGAAGAAGTTAAGAAGTTCATTTCCAAGTGTAAAGATGAAGCTATAACTGCGCATGATTTGGAGAAATGGGTTGCAGCGCAAGAGAAAAAATCTCTTGATGAAGAAGAGCAAATTTCGCTAAATAACCTCAAAGACATTCTAAAGATTTACCGGTCCTACGAAGACTACAAAATAAAAAATAACATGCTTGATTTCGGCGACATGCTCTGTACAGTATACAACCTGCTCAAGAATAACCCTTTGATTCTAAAGCGCTACCAAGACCGCTTCCAATACGTTATCGTCGATGAATTCCAAGACACAAACTACATCCAATTACAGATTGTTCATTTGATAGCAAAAAGACATGGTCACATAACGGTTGTAGGTGATGATGACCAAAGTATCTATCGATTCCGAGGCGCTTACCTCACCAACATAGCAGAATTCAAGCAAATGTTCCCAGACTACATAGAAAAAGCTTTGGAACATAACTACAGAAGCACAAAACACATTGTCGCTGTGGCAAACAAACTAATTGAGATCAGTCCGGAGAGGACAGTAAAAAAGCTGTTCACAGACAACGCTGAAGGAGAAAAAGTCGCGGTTGTTGAGACTCCAACGGATAATTCGCAGGCAAACTATGTCCTTAAAACCATCAAAGAACAATTAAAATCGCACACGCATAAGGACATAGCGGTACTGTGTAGACGGAGAGCGAGCGCCGAACCCATTATCAAAGCGCTGAGAAAACAAAGCATACCCTTTAACTTTGTTGGCGAGACGGGCTTTTTTCAAGAACCCATAATCAAAGACGTTACGGCTTATCTAAAAGTTGCAAGCAACCCGTTGGAAGGCAATGCGGAACTGGTTAGGATCATGCACCGCTACAACATTACCCCGGTTGACATCTCAAAATTCAACTCATATGCAGGCCACAAAGACATCTCGCTATACGAAGCCTTTGACCACCTTAACGAATTAGAAGTTGACAAATTCAAGTTCCTTGCACTCAAGCAAGTCCTAAAGGAGATACTGAAAAATAAGAAGAGGCTGCGAACCCTTGACCTTATCCATAACCTGCTTTTCGAGCTCGAATTCTACAAATACGAGATAGCTCTGCAAAACCACCGAAATATTCAGCTCTTAAACCAGTTCTATGCGTTCGCTGAAGAATTTGACAGCCTCTACCCTAATAATGACATTGATGACTTTACAGATTACTTGTCTTATGCCTCAAACTTTGAAATCGAAGAGAGAAACACAGACGAACAAGCGATTATAATCTCGACTATTCACGGTGTCAAAGGCATGCAGTACCCCGTTGTGATAATTCCTGACTTGGTTGAACGCAAACTTCCAACGATCTACCAAAAAGACAAATTCCCGATTCCCCAAGAGCTGCTCAAGGGAGTAAAATCAAAATTCGACGAGAAAGAGCTGCACCTGCAAGAGGAACGCCGGCTCTTCTATGTGGCCATAACCAGAGCTAAAGACAAACTATTCATAACTTACGCTAAGCGGTATGGCGAGAACAAGACAGATTCCAAACCATCCAAATTCCTGAACGAAATAAATTACACCAAAAACGAAAGCATCAATTTCCAGCAAGCTGACCCGCCGGAGCTAGCTGTGGAGTGCGTGACAAAAGAAAACCAAACTCAAACAGTACTACTGCAACAAATAATGTCATCCATTAAAGCAGAGAACTATCCCGACGCAATAGAACGCATTCTGTTAATTGCTAAATGCCAAAAAAGAGACCGAGACATCAAAGAAATAATCGCACAAATCAAAGAACCCGACTACAGCACACTGGAGCAAGCTTGCGAAGAAAAACCAGTCAAGATCTCAGACGACCACCTTTTTAGTGTTTCACAATTCATCTCTTACAAAAAGTGCCCAAGACTCTACCAATACCGCTATTTGATGAAGATTCCAGAGAAGCCCCGTTACTACTTCGACTTCGGCGCCTCCATCCACAACATTGTAGAACAGCTCACTAAGCTGCTAAAGGAGGGCAAAACCATAAACCAAGACATCGCGTATGAACTGCTCGAGAAGTACTGGGACCCCAAAGGCTACAAATCACGAATCGACGAAAAAAGGGATTACAAAGATGCTAAGGTGGTCCTCAAAGTCTTTCTAGACGAGCAGGCGAAGAGCAAATCAGAGATAGTTGATATTGAGCGATGGTTTGAGACCACGCTGAGTAATGTGCGTCTTACAGGTAGAATTGACCGCATCGACAAAACTGGCTCAGACTATACAGTTATTGACTATAAAACAAGCAAAAAAACACCTTCGCTAAACGAGCTCAAGAAGGACATGCAACTCATGGTTTACGCTGCTGCAGTAAGTGAGTTGTACGGCAGCAAACCATTAGTAGGCGACTGGTTTTTGCGAACCAACGAAAAAGTGTTCTTCAAACCAGAAGACCAAGCCATCGACGCACTCAAAACAGAAATCGCAGACATCGCGGGTAAAATAAAGGCTGGATTATTTGAGTCGAAAAAGAGCTGGGAATGTAATTACTGCGACTATGGCTGCCTATGCGATCGATAAGCTGAAAAATCTAATTTTTCTGCCGCGCTATTTTTCATATCATCATTAGAGAAAATCCTGTTATTGGCTACATTAGTCCTTGGTCGTCGTCCCAGAGGTCGTCTCCGCCGTAGTCGGATTCCAGTGATGCTCCCGAGCTAGAGTATGTTGTGTCTCTCATGGCACCGCATATTTCGCATATGTCGGTGTCTTCATCGTTTTCGTGTCCACAGTTTAAGCACTCCCAGGTCTCTTTTGGTTTCTTTGGATCTTGTTCATTTAGAGGCATAAAAATGACTTTAGCTGCTGTTTGCTTAAAAGTTTTAAGAAACAATAGACAAAACATATCATTACAGCTTGGATTGCGCTTTTTTTATGACATAGTTTCAGCCTAAAACTTTGCTTAAAGAGCTGTAGATCAGATATAGGCTCATAAAAACTGCTAGTAGTTCAATTTTGCTTTTCTAAGGAGTAACAAAGATAGAGATTGTTGTAATTATTTGGCAAGGGCGGATGAAGGCGTCGAGGCTCGTTCTTTTGCTTGAAGTATTGCTTAAACTCTTACGCATTTGGTTCCATATAATTTAAAAGCTTATATAGCATTTCAATCTTATGAGATTCTATGAAAACTGCTGCCTCCGAGTACACTTTCAGCAAAGCTGAGCTATCCATACTGAAAGAAATAGCCAAAGGAAATCACGAACTAGTTTCCATAGAGAAATCTCTCTTAATCACACCACAACTTCTTTCCTACAACTTAAAGAAGCTTGAAAGGAAAGGTCTCATTAAAACAACCCAGCATGCATTCAAAAAGCAAGCTTACTTTAGCGATTCAAAACATGCAACACTGCTTGCCGATCTCCTATTAGTCCATAACCACATTGACTGGGAAAACGTTCTTAGTGGCAAAGCGATAGACATCCTGCTTCAAACTCTGAACGGATCTAAAAATCATACAAATACTGTTCCAAAAAATACTCGTTGGCGTCACCTCAAGAACTTGAAAACCCGCGGAATAATCACTCAAAACGGTTCAATTAATCCCCGCTTCAAAACTCTGTCTGATTTTCTTGGCGAGTATCAGAAATTCTTCCTAAGAAAACTAGCAGCCACTGTTTCAAGAGATGCGGTCATCCTTTGGCAAAAAAACGAAGAATTTTTGATGCGAGCACCCGTAACAGAACAGCGGGTCCCGAAAGATTTCCTCAAAACTGCAACTTCCGCATTTCAGCAATATGACCTGCCCCTTTTCTCGGAATCCGAAATCTACCTCTATTCAAAAGACAAGAGGAAAATTCGGCCAGAAGACGCTATACTGCACACTTTGTTAATAGAGCCAAACAGCACAAGATACACAACTTATGCTCTTCTACTGCTCAAGAAAATCGAGAACCACTTGGACACGGCATATCTGCTAAGTGAAGCCCAACATCTCGGCATCAGTAACCAAGTCGATTGCATGCTTCAGTTTCTTGAGAATCACAAACGTCCAAATGACTCGACGCTTCCCACCTGGAATGAGTTTGCCGAAAAAGCAAAAGACTATAATGTCGTGGTCGCATGACACAAAGACGCGCCTTTAACAAAAACTACCTCCAACAAGAATTAGACAGACTCAACGCAAAAACAAAATCCATAACACTTTACCTTATTGGCGGAGGCGCTATGGCATTCTATGGACTCAAAGACGCAACCAAAGACATCGACATAATCCTCACAAACTCGGAGCAGCTAAGCAATCTGCAGAACGCGCTAAGCGCATTAGGTTACAAAAAGCCTGCTCAAGCTTTCATCACCAAGACCTATTGTAAAATGCAAACTAATGCAATAATGGAAAACACAGATGGCTTCCGCTGGGACTTATTCGTCAACAAAGTCTGCAATGCGCTAATGCTATCGGAAGCGATCAAGCAAAGAGCAAAGCCGCTTTACAAAGGCAGCCACTTGACAGTTCTCATTACATCAAAAGAGGATATCTTCCTGTTCAAAGGAATAACCGAACGCGAGGCAGACCTAGATGATATGCGAATCCTTGCAGAATCCGGGCTTGATTGGAAACTCATAAGTCGAGAATGCCAAATGCAATCAGCCGCAGCAGGCGTGCCTTGGGAAATGGCACTATCCCAAAACCTGCAAGATCTCAACCAAAGATACCACATAGACTCGCCCATAGTAAAGGAAATCCGAAAGGTTGCAGAAGAAAAGCTTGAAAAACTCAGCAAAGAAACTTTGCTCAAAGAGATAGCAAGCGGAAACTACACAGTCAAAGGTATCGCTGAAAAAATCAGGCAACCTCAGAGTTTTGTCAGAACTGAGCTCAACCTACTGGAGAAAGAGAAGTTAATACAGGTAGACAAAGACCATAAACCACACAAGTTCTGCATCAACCAACCCAAAAAAGAGCTTGTGCGCGCGAGAGAAAAAAAACAAAATACGCAAAATAACAAAAATAACAAAATTAACGAAGGCTAACAGACCTTTGGGCGATCTCAATTACCATATAGTCTGTAAACATTTGTTTTACTGTGTTGTTCCTCTATCCTGAGAGTACTCGCAGATCCGTTCTGCTAAAAAGTAAAATCTTTGCAGAGTGCGTTGTGAGTTTGCCACAATTTTGCCTTTCCGACGCAACCTCAGTATGATTCTGCGGAAAGCGTCATGTTTGATCTCCAAAAAGTCCCTGTAGCTAGATTCTTGCGTTAAGTCTCTGGCTTTGTTGAGAACGTAGGCCTCAAAAAGAACACTACTGATTGTTTTCTGATACTCCTTCTTTAAACAACTCAAATCGTATGGTTCTCTGCGAGGCTTAGAAACCTGATACTGAAAAACATTATTCTTCTGAATGTTAACAACCTGTTTTCCATCGCGAACTTCAGCTGCCCCCTCAATGCCCTTCATGAAAGAATCAGTCAACTTAGTGTTAGGTGACAGACATCCTACCATTGTCTTTTGCCCACTGAACGTAAGCCTTCCAACGCTGAAACTCCTCCAAGTTAGGGGCACGAAAATTACAAATAAGATTCTTAGGCTAAGCAGCTAAAACCGCTTGAGACTCAACCAACTTACCGTTACCCCTCCCAACTAAGAATCTGAATTCTTGAAAAAATAGAAAAAAGAGGGAAATGTTTTATTTTCCCGAGGCCAAAAACATATAGGTTCATGCCCGAGCCCCAATGTCTCCCGGGAATTTGAATAAAAAAAGGGAAGATGCTGCGAAGAAATCTAAATCTGGCGATTCTAGCACCCTGAAGACTGAGGGCCTAATCCCTTCTCAGCCAGCCCAAGCCATTTTCCATTTCCAAGTTTTGAAACGTATACAGGAGGGCTGATTTCTTTTTGGATTTCATTTAGGAAAGTCAAATAATCATATTAGAGTGACGCCTCCTTTTGACAGATTTTGTTATACAAGTGATAAGACGAAAATGAGAGGGGAAATAGCCGTGTAAAAGCGGCCGAACAGTGGCGATTCGTTCCGGACTTGCCATCAATTACCGATTTTATGAACCTACTTCTCTTAGTTCTTTTTTGTTTTTTAAAAGCAATATTTTTTCCGAAGTCAGGAATTATGATACAATTTTTGTTGTGACTTTTAGCGGAAGAAGGGGTGGTTGTATATGTTGCCTTTTTTCCTTAGTAATTTGGGGTCTTCGCTGAACTTTACTCCTACTCCTGGAGGCGGGGTGCGTTTTAGTTGCCATGCTGCTAAGGCTAAGGCGGTGACGCAGTCGTCGTGGTAGCTTTCTGGAGCTCCGTATTGTATGTTTCCGCTTGGGGTTGTTTTGTAGCCGTAGAGTTTGAGTTCATTGATTAATTCGGGAATCTGAGGTATTGTTAACTTTTGGTTCTCTATCATCATGCTTAAGTTCTCGATCAAGTCTTTCTTGGTGGCGTTTGTGAATTTGTAGCCGTCAACTCGGACGTTTTCGCGGTGGGGTTCGTCGCAGACGGGGTCGCCGACGCCTGTGCTGTCGATCAGAAGGCGTGCATTGTATTGTTGGGCTAGTTGAACTATGCGTTTGCGTTGGAAAACCCAGTCTATCTGGGTGAACCTGTCATATGCGCACAAATGCCCATCCATATTTAGAACGGCTAGAACTGTGTAGTCTTTGAGTTTGGCAAGGTCGGCGCCCATGACATATTCCTTATGTGGTTCGGGCGGTTGGAAGGTGCCTTTGACTATGCGATCTACGCCTCGGAAGACTGAGCCGACATCGTCGAGAAACTCTGCCATGACTTCTTGGCGGTATGCAAGTTCTGGCATGTCACGGGCGAAGGCGGCAATTTCCGCTGGATCCAGATATGGGTTGCTGCTGCTCGGGAAGCTCCAGCTCTTGTAGTCTGTTTGCGTTGGGTCTTGTCCACGTGTCCAGAGTTGAAAATACCAGTTGTGACCTCTTGGTGTGCCAGTGAAGAAGGCGATGCCTTTCTCATCCATCAACGCAGGTCTTAGCGCCATGGTCCATGCTTCCTCTCCAATCTGGGCGCCCTCGTCAACCCATAAGACCTTTACGCCTTGGCTTCTGAGAGAATCAGGATTATCTGCGCTTTTAAACCAGACATCCCGTTTTCCCTTGAGGATAACGCGGTGTTCAGCCCGACGGACTTCTTCTATAAGTTCAGGCGGGCAATAGTTGATGAACTCTGTCCATTGACGCTGAGTATGCCAATAAGTGGGGGCAACAGCGAAGCCCACGGTACCGATTTTTTCTTTGCCTTGGCCCTGTTGCCAAATTTGTCTTATGAACTCGTTGGCGCCTGCAACGGTTTTGCCCCAGCGGCGTCCGCAGTTGAGCACTCGAAATCTTGCTGGGTGAAAGTGGAATTCGGCTTGTCCGGGGTGGGGTTTGTACTTGATTACTGCTGTTTTGTGCATTCTTTTGGGTCTTCCCATTTTATGTGGATTTCTTCGGGTTCTGCTTCGATTTGGGTTTTGGCTCCTGACATAATTGCGATATCCATGTTTATTTGGCGCATTAGGTTCAAAGCTGCGATGCGTGCTGTGTCAGTTTTTGCTTGCATGTATGTGACTACTGCTTTTCGGTAAAGTTGCTCGTGGCGGTTGCAAACTTTGGAAAGGGTCTTTGTCATCGCTTGAAGTTGGGGCTGCCAACTGCTCCGGGTCTCAAAATCCTTGTACACTGCACGCTCGGATATGTCGTATTTTGCGCTTAGGTCCTTGACGATTTCGCAGGGTTCTAAGCCGTTTCCTTCAAGCTTTAATATTTCTAAGCGTCGCTCAATCGTTGCCGTATCCAGGAGTTTTCACCGCTATTTTCTTCGGAATATATTGGAGAGTTGCGGTAAGTCGGCCTCTGCTTGTTGCCTTAACGATCCCGCGATTTATCCTTGAATCTGTTGTTCCGTGGTTGCCATGCCCGGCACGCTTCACAATCCAGCGGTCCAGATTTCCTCGAACCAACTGCGGGTTGCTCGTAAGCAAATAAAAGGGCAAATTTAACTGAGTGGTATAGAGTTCAGCCACAAAATTCAGCAGGCGCTTTCCAATTCCTATGCCCTGGTAATCTGGCAAGACAACTAGGCGGCTGACGCGAAAGAAGTGCCCTCTCATTCGCACATGCGCAACTGCGATAAACGCTACGGGATTTTCTTGGTAGAGGGCGACGTAGCATCTGACGCCTGCGCCAAGGTTTCCGTTTAGATAATGATATTGCCGAAACATCGTCCATGTGGATTTGCCGCACCGATAAACCTTGAGTTCAACGGGCGGCCGGCTTCTTTTTTTCGGTCAAACTCCATTGTGTCAGTGCAGAAAACCCAGTCTGGATCTAACCAGTCGACAACGTCGTAGTGGCAGGTTACGGCTACGAATTTCTTGTCTTTCTGGCGCCTAACGGCTTTGCTGATTGCGTAGGAGGCGATTTTTGCAACTTCGCGGTCTACAACCGAGGTGAACTCATCAAAAACTGTCAGGTTCTTCTGCTGGCAGAGGGCTCTTGCGATGTCTACGCGCATTTTTTCGCCTTGGCTTAGGCAACTGTAGGGTTTGAGCCAGTCTGGGGGTGACGCGAAGCCGACGCTGCAGAGGAGCTTAGTTACTTCGTTTGTTTCTATTTCTTCTGGGAAGTCGTCTAGGATGCATTTGGATGTGTAGTTGAAGGCTGCGGTGTATGCGTCTGGGAAAAGTTTTTTTGCTATGCTTGTTTTGCCTGAGCCGCTGCGGCCGACGATAACGCCGATTTGCCAGCCGTCCCCTTCGATAGGCAATGAGCCTTTGAAACGCTTTTGTAGCTTGACGTCGTTTAGGGTGAAGCTGCCGGCGACGCTTTGCGCTCGAAAACCTTCTGGCTTGCTCCAACTCACCATAAAATCAAAATCCAACCTTTCGCCTCCTAAAGATTCAAAACTCGCACCCTGTATCCTTCCGCCTGAAGTTTTTCAAAGAAGCCTTTCTGCTGTGTTTCATCTTTGCATTCGATGATTAGCTCGTAGTTGTCGGGTACGATATTTGAGGTTTCAGGTGCATGACCGTTGGTGTCTGGCAGTTTCTCGCCTATGGACTGCAGTAGTGCTGCTAAGCTGTCGCTTTCGCCTGCCGATACGATGCGTGTGTACTCGGCGTCGTCAAGTTCGCGGCTGTGTTTACCTTTGAGTTTGTTTAGGATCTGTCGCAGCATTCGCCTATCAACGTCGGAGACTGGCAGCCGAAGCACCGGAGCAAAAAACTCGCCGTGTTCTTTGCAGACCTGCGCCCGCTGCTCGCCATCAGCGAAAACGCCGTCTTTGTTAGTTATGACGGGGTAGGTCCAACCATACTTCTGTAGGCTGCTCCAAACCTGGTCTTTCTGCTTGATCGTCATGCGGTTGGGGTTGTTGCCGTCGCTTAGCAGGAGCCGAAGATCCTCAAGAAGCGGCAGATACGCATCAGGAACTTTGAGTGCTGTTTTCTTTTCCATTATTTAATCTCCATAGAAAATCATGTAAAAAAGTTCTAAAATATTGGATGCTAATTAGCTACTAATAGGAACTTCGAAGTGCTAAATGGTTGCTACATTCAGCCGCGAAAACTTAATACTTGGATATCAACATTCATTCTCTTGAAGGTGTGTACCTATTGCCCGACAAAATAATAATTGAAGCTCCTGAAATTTCGCCGGAAGAATACAAAAAGTACAGTGGAATGGACGTAGCAATCTACAAGAAAAAGATAGTTGCCGCTGGCCGAACGTCTAGCGAGGCATTAAGGGAAGCACTTAAGAAATATCCAAAAGCGAGAACAGAAGAAATAGAAATTGAGTATATCGAATCTGCGGATGTACTAATTCTTTGAAAATGTACGTTTTCAAGTATTCAGCTGAATCTTGCCGATCAGGGATAATTAATCGTCCAAAAGCCACGATTTTGCTTTGGTCGAAAACTCACGAATGGCACCCTTTCAGGGTCTACATTGACAGCGGCGCAGACATCTCTCTATTTAGAAGAAACGATGCTGCGCTTTTAGGATTAAACCTTAGTGAAGGAGAATACTACCCAATAATAGGGATAGGCAGAATTCTTATTCCTACTTACGTTCATACAGTCAAAATGAAAATTGGCGATACCGCTCTTGACGTGAAAGCTGGTTTTGCTGACTCAGATGAGGTGCCGCGGCTGTTAGGCAGGAAGGACGTATTTTCCCACTTCAAAATAACCTTCTGTGAAAAAGAATTAGAAATAATATTTGAAACAACATAAGCGTTAAGAGGAATTTATAAGGAAAACAAGGAATCATTAGCTACTAATTAGTGACGTTAAATGGCTGATAAGCTTGACTTGCTTGAACAGGACATCGTCGCTTTATTGCAGAAGCACGAGCCTAACATGCTTCGCTGGAACGAAATAGTAGAAAACCTCTGGCAAACATACCAGTATCGATACAAAGACCAAAAGGGGCTCGGCGTAGCAGTCACCGGCAAGCTAAAGATTCTTGTTGCGAAAAAGAAGGTTGACCACAGAGAGCTCTTTTATGGGGTGCCTAACTCGTTGACGCCTGACGTGTTATCTTCGATGGAGAACACCAGGAAAGCCCAAGCTGACGTAGACGCCATTAAAGTGGCACTTGAAGGGCTTCAGCGTGATTTCAGATATTTCAGAGAACCAACTATAATTGAGGTCTCTTGCAGGGCCGGTAAGCCTCCAACGGTTGTCGAGCCTATCCTCTACATGCTTGCCAAGGAAACAGGGTGGAAACCGCAGGAAAACCCGGAAAGAGAGGCAAAAGACGCCATAAACTTGGCAGGGTGGTTTTGCTGGAAACAAAAAGGCGAACAAGATCCAATCGCAAAAGAGCTGGCAACTGAGGCGATTAACAACGCATCTTTGGACGTTAGAAGGAGAGCCGAAACGATTCTAAAATTGTTTCCAGAGTTGGTTCCAGTTGCCTGTAGGAGGGTGCTGCAGTGGCCGCGGGAGACGCAGAGGCGGTGGCGACAGCTTTTTGGCAGCGAGCCGCCCGGGCCTCCAAATTGGGGTGTAGGCGCCATTATGGGGGACAGTGATGAGACCTTAAATTCGCTTTCCCGACGCCGCTTCTAAAAACAAAACCCAACCACAGCCTGCGGGCTTTTTCAACATGCGTTTGGTTCAAAGCTGATCCGCTTCAACATCAAAAAAGTTCAATTTGCTCAACCCCTAAAAGCCGCTTACACGGGTTTTTATCAATTTCAAGCCCAAATCAAGCCCGATTCCACTGAAAAAGAGGCAAGTTTTTGAACCTGCAGGTTCAATTCAACAAAAATCAAGAAGAGAAACCAGGTCTGTTGGGTAACGGTTTCTACAAAAATTCCCAAACAACTCAAAGAAAAAAATTTGCCGGAAAACCTTCAACCTTTTTTCGTTATTTTGTTATATGGCTTATTTAAGTACTTGTGGAAACTATAATACAATTTAGAAAGTTCGTAATTTTACCTCAGGTGAACATTTTGAGAATCGGCTTTTTTGTTTATGAGTATCCGCCAGCGATTGTTGGTGGCTTAGGTACGTATGCTGAAAATATAACGCAGCAGTACATCGATATGGGACATGATGTTTCAGTCTTCACGTTAAATGGTGGCAATCTAAAAACCAGAGAAATCATAAAAGGAGTAGAGGTTCATCGGCCTCTGATTGCTGATGCAAGCAACGTTTTTCCATTTTTCGTGGTTGACGACTTAAAGAAATGGGGTACTAACATAAAATTCTTCAACGACATTTTTATTTATAATATTCTCAGCTCAACTAAATTCATCAATGGCCTGATAAAAAAAGAGAAGTACAATTTTGACGTTGTGTGCGTGCACGATTGGTTGAGCAGTGTTTCTGGTCTTGTGATTAAGAATGAAACTAAAATTCCGGTGGTCTTTCATGTGCACAGTACTGAATGGGGAAGAAGTCAGGGTCCAGGATCCGAAGTAGTGTCGCATCTTGAATGTGCCATGGCTCAAAACTCAGATAGGGTAATCACTGTTAGTTACGCAATGCAGCAAGATCTAATAAAGCACGGTTGGTCGCCCTCAAAAATAAGTGTGGTTTGGAACGGCGTAGATACAGAACGTTACAACATCGCAAAATGCAATCCCGAAGACATCGCTGCAACTCGCGAAAAATATGGCGTCCCCAAAGACTGGAGCATGCTTCTATTTGTTGGCAGACTTTCCTGGGTGAAGGGCGCAAAAAACCTTTTGTTGGCAATGCCCTCTGTTTTGAAGGAAAACCCTAACACCAAACTCGTAATTCTGGGAACAGGAGAAGAACAAAATGTTATAGTGGAATTGGCGGAGAGGTTAAGCATTAAGGACAACCTGGCGGTTCGCTTTGATTTTGTTCCAGAACCCGAGAGAATCATGCATTATGCTGCTTCTGATGTGTGCATTTTTCCTTCGTCCTACGAACCCTTCGGTATAGTTTGCCTAGAAGCTATGGCTATGGAAAAACCCGTTGTCGTGGGTGCCCGCGGAGTAGTAGGTTTCAAAGAACAAGTTCTAAGCTCAGGTCCAGACCAGAACGGAGTTCATGTAAATGGGGAAGATCACCTCGATATAGCTTGGGGCATAAACGAAACACTGAAAAACCCCGAAAAAGCCAGAAACTGGGGAGAAAACGGACGCAAAAGAGTAATCGAGTACTTCACATGGCAAAAAGTAGCTGATGAAACCATAAAAATCTACGAAGCACTGATCAAAAAAGAATAAACGCCGCCAAACAATCGCGCGTTGCTCTAATAGACTAATAAGAATGTCTCATCTTAGAACTAATTAGAACAAAAGGGATGATTGTATGCCTGTAACTATTGGTTCACTATTTAGACAAATTGTCGGAGACTTGAAAACCAAAGACACCAACCCAAACAGTTGCCTAAATAATCCAAAAAGCGACCTCTACAATCCAAACTACGACATCAACAACCCGAACAGCGCACTCAACAATCAGTACAGTTGCATTAATGATGCGTCAAATAATGAAAAGAACAAGGAACTGCGAAGACAAGCGCTCAGAGAACTCATTCAAATGTATCTATCCGACTACCTATCGCCGGAACAAACAGAGAAGCTTGTTTCAGAGTATATCCCGTGAATCAATTAAACCATTTAAGTGGAATAATGTGTTTTGATGAGCGGTCTTGAAAACCGATTAACTCGCCTGCTGAAAAGCGATTCGTATCTCGAACCGTTTTCTGATCAGATTCGACGCCGATTGGAAAATATTGAAGAAACAGAGCAACGCCTCACACAGGGTAAAATGAGCATAACCGAGTTTGCGTCGGGCCATGAATACTTCGGCTTACATTTCCAAAGAGGAAAATGGGTATTTCGGGAATGGGCGCCAAACGCAACGACGATCTTCCTAATAGGCGATATGAGTGACTGGCAAGAGAGCCGAGAGTTTGAGCTCCAAAAGATCAATGAATATGGTGTCTGGGAACTTCACCTGGCCGCCGACAAACTGAAACATGGCGACTTGTATCGACTCCGTATTCATTGGGCAGAAGGCGAAGGAGATCGCATTCCAGCATACGCTAGGCGGGTTGTGCAAGATCCAAAAACATTGATTTTCAACGCCCAAGTATGGAAACCACCGCAGCCTTTCCGTTGGAAAGAATCCAATTTCAAGCGATCAAAGGAGCCCCCAATTATTTACGAAGCTCATGTCGGTATGGCACAGGAAGAAGAAAAAATTGGGACCTTCCAAGAATTCACTCAGAACGTGCTTCCACGAATAGTCAACGCGGGCTACAACACATTGCAGTTAATGGCTATTCAAGAACATCCCTATTATGGTTCATTTGGTTACCAAGTGTCAAGCTTTTTCGCTTCTTCATCACGTTACGGGACACCTGAGGATTTGAAACTCCTAATCGACACTGCTCACGCCAAAGGGCTCACCGTCTGCATGGATCTAATCCACTCCCACTCGGTGTCCAACGAGGTGGAAGGGTTGAGTCGCTTTGACGGGACACCATTTCAATATTTTCATAGCGGCCCACGAGGAATACATCCGGCTTGGGATTCACGTGTTTTTGATTACGGCAAGCCTCAGGTTCTGCATTTTTTACTTTCAAATTGCCGATATTGGCTTGATGAATTCCACTTTGACGGTTTTAGGTTTGACGGCGTCACCAGCATGATTTACCTTGAACATGGTCTTAAGAGGGTGTTCACTTCATACAACGATTACTTTGACGGCAGCTTGGATGAGGATGCCCTTACCTATTTGGCTCTTGCCAACAAGGTGATTCATGATGTACGCCCCGACGCCATTACCATAGCTGAAGACGTCAGCGGCATGCCAGGTTTAGCCGTTCCCGAGTCAAATGGCGGCTTCGGTTTTGACTATCGCTTCTCAATGGGCGTGCCTGATTACTGGATCCGTTTGATAAGTGATTACAAAGATGAGGACTGGCCTATCGGGCATCTTTGGTTCGAACTGACTAACCGTAGATCCGATGAGAAAACCATTAGTTACGCGGAATCTCACGATCAAGCACTTGTGGGAGATCAAACACTTATTTTCCGACTGATCGGCCAAGACATGTACAATCACATGGCGCTTGATCACGACAACGCTAAAGTCGCCCGCGGAATAGCACTGCACAAAATGATCCGCCTAATAACTCTGGGCACGGCCAGCAACGGTTACCTGAACTTTATGGGCAACGAATTTGGCCACCCCGACTGGATAGATTTTCCCCGCGAAGGAAACAACTGGTCATTCAAACATGCACGGCGACAATGGCACCTCGCAGATGACCCCAACCTAAAATATCATTTATTAGCATTATTCGACCACGACATGATTGACCTTACCAAAAAGCAACAGCTGCTTGACACACCGGACCTCCAACTTTTGCACGAGGATTCCACAAAGAAAACAATCATTTTCAAGAGGGCAGATTTGATTTTTGCCTTCAATTTTAATCCCAACCAATCCTTCAATAATTACCGATTTGAAGCCCCTCCTGGAAAATACCGAATGATTCTAGACAGTGACGCACCAAAATACGGTGGATACGGGCGGTTAGATCCCCAGCAAGCACACTTTACTACTTTTGAAAATGCCGAAGGAAAAAAGCAAAATATGCTAAGCCTCTATCTGCCAGCACGCTCCGCTTTTGTCCTATGCCTGACATAGAGTTCTTGGGACTTAAGTGAACTTTCATCAGCTAACTCATTGGCCAGCAGGATTTGTACATTAACTAACTGAATAAGTTTTACGCTTATAGTAACATGTTCTTATAATACGATTGATATATACAATATCGGTAATACTGAATGGTCGTGCAAGAAACTGTCTGCGCCAAAGTTCCTGCTGAACTCAAGAAAAAGCTAGCAAACTTAGGCGTAAACGTAAGCGAGCTAATCCGAGAATCCCTACAATCTGAAGTTGACCGCTTAGAAAGAGAGCGCCTGAAAAAACTTGCCAATGAAGTATCCGTCATTCTTAAGAAAATTCCGCCGGAAGAATTTGTTGAATCAGTCAGGGCTACTAGGGAAAACTTATGACAACGCCACAATTGCTGTTTGACGCTAACGCCATTTTTAGACTCATCAGAGAATACCCAGACGATGCCCCGGATAAGTTGAGTGATGGCTCAACAATTTATTTAGCATACTACGAGCTTGGTAACGCTTTGTGGAGAGAATGTTTTTTGCTTAAGAGAATAAGCTTAGAAGACGCTGAAAGGTCACTGGATTTGATGTATACGATTCTTGCGCGAATGCAGGTATTCTCACTTGATAATGAAGGGGGTACCGCAGCTTTTAACATAGCCTGCAAATTTAACCTAACATTTTACGATTCAACCTATCTTGCAGAATCAAAGAAATCGAACAAAATCCTAGTCACCGACGATAAAAAACTTGCAAAAGCAGCAGAAAAATTTGGAATAAAAACTATCTCAAGCATCGCGTCTGAGGAAAATCATGCTTGACACCAACCAAAGTTAGCAAAAAAAATAGAACGGCTTCTCTTCTCGATGTGATCGGTTTACCTAAAAGTAACAATTTTGCTATGCTCAAAAACTCAGCAATGGCACCCTTTTAGGGTCTATATTGACAGTGGCGCCGACATCTCTTTGTTTAGAAGAAACGATGCTGCGCTTTTAGGACTCAATAACAAAATTAGGTTTTAGTGCACCATTTTGTTTTTAGATTTTGTATTTCTTTGAAGTGTGGGTCATCGGAAAACAGGGTGCACTCCTTAATTTGGGCGGATGCAGCGATTATGCTGTCAGCCATAGGTATTGAATGTCCGCTTCTAAGTTCCGCGCTTTTCACTGCTGTCTCATAGTCCACGTCAATAATTCGAAAGTCTCGGCGTATAGTGTTGCTTCTTAGGGCTGCAATATCCTTTCCTTCTCTTTTCAAATTGATGCGGTGTATCTCGTGAATCGTCAATAAAGAAACCATCCTTTCCTTAACTGTCCTTAACTCTTCTTTGAGTTTTCTTAGAAACTCGGTGTCTTCTGAATAGAAATACTCTACGAAAAAAAATGTGTCATACAAGCACCTTTCAGACATCCTCATTCCTCATCTGGTCGAGCATTTTCTTTAACTCGCCAACGTTGCCCTTTCCAGCCCCGCTTCCGGCTAGATCGAAAATGCTCGGTGTCTTCTTTATCACTATCATGCCGTCTTGCTCCACAATTATTACTTTGGAGCTTTCTTCTATGCCGAACTTTCTTCTAAGTTCCACTGGAATAGTGACTTGTCCCTTCCTTGTAACAACAACTTCAGTCATACTTTAACCACAGCACAACTTAACCAAAAGTACTACTTGACTTTTCTCCAACACAACAACTAAGATCCCCAAAATAAATCAACTTGTTGGGCAAGGATTCTCCTGAAAAAAGAACGCAACATCAAGTCAAACATAAACAGCTAAATCCAATTGTTGCCTGGCTTTTGGCCAAATTAAAGAATGGCTTTTATAATCATTAAGTTGATTTATGGCAGAACATAAATTGCCAATAGAATACGTCTGCAGAAAATGCAACAAAATCTATTCAAACCAAGAGTATGAGCAGAGTAGGTTTTGCAGGGTTTGTGGTTCTTTTCTTTTGCGGAATTTTAGGGATGATCGTTATGCAGAGATGTTGGCTCAAAAAAGCTTTTGCCATCAAGCTTCCGCATCTGGCGTGAAGGGTTCTTTCAAAGAAATAATCGCGTTGACACGGGCAGCTGAAAGTCTAAGCGAAAGAATAGCTCGTACAAAAGAATACGAGGTAATCTCAGAAACAGAAAAAACCACTGAACACCCTGCTGAATCGGCGGTTGAAAGCTGGATTTGGAGCAGCGAATACGACGAGGCACTCAAACTTGAAAAGAAACTCATCCAACAATACGAAGGAAAAAGCCTCCAAGACGCCATAGCCGGAGAAGTCGTTTCAAACCAACAAGGCGAATGCTACCAAATCTCAGCTTCATGCACTTCCATCTTCAAAAAAGCAACTTGCCAAGAAAGCAGACAACAAATAATCTCTGATCTGAAAGCTCTTCCAGGAATAGGACCCGCACGCGAACAAACCCTAAAACAGCAGGGCTACAAAACCATCGAAGACCTTGAAAATCATCCCCTTTGGAAAAAACAAGCCCATGCCTTCATGAAAATAATAGATAAAAAAGAAGTCCCCCTGATTCAAAAATGGCTTTGGCAACGCTTTCCAAAATCGCATCCGCTGCTTCATTATTTAGCTGGTTTCTGCCAAGATCAAGACTTCGCCATTGTTGACATTGAAACTTTGGGGCTCTCAGAGCGACCCATAATTTTGCTTGGCGTAGCTAAACCAACCCAAACTCATGTTTGTACAAGCCAGTTCTTGCTAAGAGATATCCAAGACGAACCCAGCGCCATCTGGGCTCTAATTTCACAGCTTGAACCCAACTTGTCACTCATAACTTATAACGGCAGAAGCTTTGACATTCCATACATCAGGCAAAGATTAGCTTACTATGGATTAGATGCGCCGCTGGATAACCCGCATTTCGACGTTCTCCACTTCACTAGACGAGCGCTGCGCCACAAACTGTCAGATTGCAAACTGGAAACCGTGGAAAAATACATCGGAATAAAAAGAGACATCAACATTCCAGGCGCGTTAGTTCCCCGCTTCTACGAAACTTACTTGAGAACCAAAAATGCAGGACCGCTCGTCGCCATAGTTGAGCACAACCGGCAAGACTTGCTAACTCTCGGAACCTTGTTCTCCAAGCTTTACGAGGAATGGAACCTTTGATAGACGACTTTATTCAAAGCATAAAGCACATGCAAGGTTACAAGAAACAGATTGTGCACATACAAGAAATTCCTCCGCAAGAAGCATTGTTTGGTGAGCTGGAAAAATCCTTGCCGCAAAACATTCAAGATTGCTTATTGACCAGGGACATTCATCTTTATTCGCATCAGGCTGAAGCAATAAACAACGCGAGGGCGGGTAAGAACGTGGCGATTGTTACTCCGACTGCTTCAGGAAAAACCTTAGCGTTTAACATTCCTGTTTTGGAAGCTCTCACAAAAGACCCCAAAGCAACTGCGCTGTACCTTTACCCGACTAAGGCGCTGACAAACGATCAGCTTAAGGTTCTAAGAGAACTAGAGAAAGAAACGGGAATCCAAGCTTTCCCTAACGTTTACGACGGTGATACACCTCAAAGTCAAAGGGCAAGCATAAGAGAAAACAGCAAAATCATCTTAAGCAACCCCTATGGGCTCCACCAGTATCTTCCATGGCACTATAAGTGGCGAAGCTTTCTTGGAAACCTCAAATTTGTAATAATCGATGAAGCCCACGTTTACCGCGGCGTATTTGGCTCAAACGTAGCTATGCTTCTGAGGCGGCTCATGAGGATATGCAACTATTACCATGCAGACCCACAAATCATCCTCTCATCAGCCACCATCGCAAACCCCGAAGAGCATGCCAAGAAATTGACTGGAAAAGACTTCGAAATCGTCTCAAACGACGGCGCCCCAAGAGGAAAAAAATCATTCCTATTCTGGAACCCACCATTCATCGACAACGCCAACACAACACGTAGATCCACTCATCAAGAAACCAAAGACCTCCTAACTCTCAACATCACAAGAAATCTCCAAACTCTCTGCTTTACAACATCACGCCAAATGGCTGAGCTTATAACAAGATGGACCAAAGAAGACCTCAAAAAAAGATCGCCAAAACTAGTCAATTCAGTTACAGCTTACAGAGCTGGCTATCTGCCTCAGGAACGACGCGAAATAGAGAACAGGTTAAAAACAAAGAGCTTAATCGGAGTTGTCTCAACCAACGCGCTCGAGTTGGGTATCGATATTGGTTCTTTGGATTCAGTGATTATTTCTGGTTACCCGGGAACTGTCATATCGACGTGGCAGCAAGCGGGAAGAGCCGGCAGAACCAACGCGGATTCCCTTGTAACGTTAGTTGCTTTTCAAAACCCGCTTGACCAATACTTCATGAAGCATCCAAAAGATTTCTTTGGAAGACCACATGAACAAGCCATTATTGATCTGCATAACCGCTACATTTCTTTAGGGCACATTATGTGTGCGGCAAGCGAACTGCCTCTAACAGAAGCGGACAAAAAATATTTCCCAGAACTATTCGATGAGAGTGTTCAAGCTCTTGAACAACAAAATCTGGTTCGGAAAACGCCCAGGGGATACGTCTATTCAGGAACTGCTAGACCTGTTGAGGTTGTAACGTTGGAGAGCATCTCAGACAAAACCGTAACTGTAACATGCAACGGAAGCATACTTGAAACCCTCACGCTGAACAAGGCCTACGAAGAAGCACATGCAGGCGCAGTTCTGCTTCATCAGGGCGAAACATACATCTCTGAAGAATTAGACCTCAACAAGTTAACCGCTAAAGTCACACAAGAAAACGTTAACTACTACACAGAAGCACTGAAAACCGTTGACGTCGCCATAAAGAAAACTCTTGAAGAAAAACAAATCGGCATCCAAGTTGGCTTAGGCGAATTAATTACAACGGAATTTTACCACACCTACATCACCAAATCATATGACGAAGTTGTTGAGAGAAAACCGCTTAATCTCCCGCCATTATCATTTGCAACTGTCGGCATGTGGTTTATTATTCCAGAGGCAATTAAGAAGGAAATCGAAGATAGCGGGCTCGATTTTGACGGGGGAATACACGCTGTGGAACATGCAATGATTGCTATGTCTCCGATTTTTGCGATGTGCGATAGATGGGACATTGGTGGAATGTCGACTCCTCTGCATCCGGACACGGGGAACCCAACCATTTTCATTTATGACGGCTTTGAAGGCGGGATTGGAATTTCAGAAAACCTCTACCAAAACATAAAACCACTTTTCGAAAAAACCTTAGGGTTGATCGATAATTGCGAATGCAAAGACGGTTGCCCATCATGCATCTACTCGCCAAAATGCGGAAACGAAAACAAGCCCTTAGACAAGAAAGCAGCAAGCATAATTCTGCAAAGGATTTTGAGTATGGTAAACCGAAAAACAGTAGCGTGATCAAAAATCAGCGTTGGATTGTTTATTAGAGGAAGATTAGGCTGGCAAGGACTCCGAGCTATTGCGAAAGGTTTCTAACCCAGCCAACTATCATGTTAGTTTTGAGGAGAATAGCCAACGAGCAATGTTTGCACATGTAAAGCACGTTTTGGCGATACTCTTTGTAGAAGGCGAAAAACATGGAAAATAATTTAGATGTTAATTTCTGCAAAGTGCTTGTTAAAAAACCCACCTCAGAGAGTACTAGTTTTGAACAATATGAAGAGCCTTTGATAGATGTTATCGACGAAGAAGACAATGTCAGGCTTTTGGTTCAATGCAGATGTCAAGAAGAACAAGTTAGTATTCACGTGAACAAGGAACAAGGTGGAATAACAGTTTGCAAGGAACAGTGCCATATCAAGAAAGAATCAGAAATAGTCGTTTGCGGTGACGTGTGCACCAGAAATATTCCGTTAAACCTAAAAGATCTGCAACTGGAAGACATGCAATTCATCGTATCTCAGTGCAACAACAACAATGTCCTTGAAATAACGATCCCAAAGATAAAACCCAAAGCCAACGACGAACGCTAAGCAATTAAACCCTTAAGGCTTCATTTGGCTGAGTTTTCTCTTCTTTCTCTTTTCTTTAGTTTCTTTAAGTTTGTCGATCTCCATGTTCATTGTTCCAGAACTGCCGTAAGTCTTTGTTTTCTGAGCTCCAGCATTTCCAGGACCTGCTCCTTGCTCGGCTAAGCCATAGGTTCCCGTACGCGGTTTCTCACGGTTGCTGCGACGCTGTTTGGCAGCTGAGCCATAATAGTTATGGGGCTGGTGCCTTTTCAATCTCTAAGCTAGCAACGTATTCGCGATCTTTTGGCGGATTTTTGTCCATCTCTTTTTCAAACACGATTCTGGTTTTCCAACCCAAATGTTCAGCCCCAAGTTGCAAGTGACAAATAGCAATACCCACATTGAGAAGGAAATAGCTGCCGCCGACGATGCCCCTGAGAAAGCCGGCTTTGGCTGAATAGGCATGAATCAGATTTTTGTCTCCTGTGAAGTACCAGTTTTGCAGGTTGATTGCTGATGGGGCTAGGCGGGCTGGTTCCAACAATTCATCAGCGCCCTCTGTGTTGGTTATCTCTGAGAGAGGTTTTCTTTTGAACTGTGAAATGTCGGTTCTGTGCAGTGTTTCCTTTGGGTTTCCAAACGACATCAAAATGATGAATTCTAGGCTTGAAGATTCCCTTACTTCTTTGGTGGGTTGAGGAATGCCTAGCCAGCAACTGCCTGTGCCGGTCGCTGAAAAATGAAGATCCATTTG